>CAZIXG010000104.1:0-4433 GCA_964543305.1 uncultured Ruminococcus sp. | reverse complement strand
GCTTTGAATTATCAAACTCGGCTTCATTTACCCAACATTTAGAAAAATATATCTGCTCACATTCACTAAACGGATAGTCATTGTCAATTTTTAATGACCCACAATAGTCTGACAATGTAGCACTACCGCCTGTAAGTTCAGCGCAAAGCTTATAAATACCGGATACCTCAGCATCAAAGGAATAAACCAAGGTGTCGCCTATAAGGCATTCGGCTTGCTCGCCCGAAACTACAGCTACTACATTCTGAGTTTTTTTATCATCATTAAACTGCTTTATGTAATTTGAATATCCAATTATACCCGACTCATCAACATCAGTTATTTGGGTTAAATAAGGGGACAAATCAACGGTATTAGTTTTGGCATCCTTACAAGCAGTCAGTGTGCTAGTGAGAATTACAATGCTAAGTATAAGGCTGATAATTTTTCTATATTTAACTTTTTCCATTTTCATCAACCTTTCAAATAATTATCCAACTATACCCGAACGCTCAACGCCTTCTATAAAATAGCGCTGACCAAATAAAAATACGATTATCATAGGCGCTATAAACAACAAGAAGGCCGCGTTGTTTATAAGTGACTGTCCCACTACATCTACCGTACCTGAGCCTTGAGTTGCAACCTTTACCATTCCATAAACCTGTTTTACTACAACCTGTAAATATTCGCTTGTAGGCTCAAATACCGATACATAGAAGCCATCTGTCCATTGCCAAACAAGTGAAAATAAAAATATAGTTATTAACATTGTGCCTGAGCTTGGCAATACCACCATAAAAAAAGTTTTAAATGGTCCTGCGCCATCAATAGCAGCCGCCTCGTCAAGCTCTTTAGGGAAGCCTGAAAAATACTGCCTCATCATAAATATAAGTAATCCGCTTTTTAGTCCTAAACCCGTAATGCAAAGTAATGCTGTAGGGATAGGAGTATTCAATAAATTAAGCCCCGTATTTATTCCAAGTATATTCAAATTTTGAAACTGAAAATACAGCGGCATACTTAAAATTTGCGGAGGAATAATCAATGTTATAATGGATATTACAAACAACAAACCTCTTCCGGGAAAACGGAAACGAGCTAATCCGTATGCAATAACTGTAACAGACACTAATTGCAATACAGAATAAATTAATACGGTAAAAGTAGACTTAATCAGATTTAAACCATAATTCATATATTCGGCTGCTTGTTTGTAATTATCTAAAGTAAAATGCTTTGTAAAAAGAAAAACGGTATCATCATTTAAATCTGCAGAGGTCATAAATGAATACATAAGTCGCGCAAATACAGGATACAAAATTACATATGCCAGACAAGTTAACAAAACATAGGTTATAAGGCTTTGACCTATATGTATCAATTTGTTTTTAGAAAATCTGCTTAGTATTGCTTTATTTGCTTTTTGCATCATTTACACCTCCTACCGTTCTTCATAGGTGAATACAAATCTTTTCAATATAAAATAAACAATTATCGCAATAACGCTTATTATAGCAAAATAAACCCAAGCCGCTGCCATAGAATAACCAAACCGCAGCTTAATAAAACCAATATCATAAATATAATTCATAATTGTACTGCTCATATCGGTAAATCGATCAATTACAGTAAACAGTACAACTACCAGCAATTGCGGGCTTACCATCGGAAGTGTTATCTTCCAGAAGTTTTCCCAAGCAGTAGCGCCCTCTATAGCCGAAGCCTCATAAAGTGAAGGCGAAATAGATTGAAGGGCTGCTAAAAATATAAGTATCTGTATACCCGAGTGGCTAAGCACAACCGAAATATTCTCTTGAGCATAAAGTATGTAGTTAGAAATTTCAGCTGAAATATCCGAACTTAGAAGTAATTGTGTTACAAATTGTTGACCACCCGACAACACACCTGCCGACATTTCAGATGCGGATGTAGGATCAATTATTGACACTATAAGCACATCAACCATTATTTCTGCCATAACACCCGAGCTTAAAATTACAGGCAAAAAGAATATAATCCTAAAAAATGTTCTTCCTACAAATTCTCTCTTTAACAACATCGCTATAACGAATGAAACTATAACGATAAGCGGTGTATTTATCGCTGTGTTTTTAAGTCCATCAGCAAGGTACTGCAAATAATTTACATCCTGCAAAACGCCATCTTGACCGAAATAATTTTCAAATCCTTTTACAACAATATCGTAGCCGTTTGCGGTATTGATATTACCAAGACTTATTTTAAATGAATCTATAATCGGCAATGCAAGGAATAAAACTGTACCAATAATAAACGGTAATACAAAAAGCAGTCCCGTTTTCATTTCACGCAACTGCATACGAGTATACTTGTTTTTTAGTCCTTTCATTGCCTTTCACCTCAATTAATGTGTGACAGGCAAAAGCCTGTCACACAAATTTTCAAGATTTTATCCGTTGTTAAAATCGGTTGCACCTTTTTTATATATTTTACCTACTCTTTCAAGAAATGTCTGAACGGTAATTTCGCTGTATAGACATTTCTTTTCCTGTGTGTTTATATCATCACCGTAATAGTCAACCAAAACCATACGATAATCAACGATACCGTCAGCATTTTCAATACGCTCAGCATACTTCTTAATTATTGCCGCATCCTTTGCATCAAGGTCATCGGTCTTATTTTCAAGCGACCATTTTTTACCCTCGTTGTTGGCTTCTTCAGCCTGCTTCCAAGCTGCAAAGATTAGCTGAACATCATCAGGGTTACTTACGGTTGCAGGAATTGAGTAGCACTCAAACTCGGTAAGATCCACAAGTCCCTTTGAACCATCCTTATTAGGCAGCATAACTACGCCGTAATCAAACTTTGCATTCTTTGCAATATAGTCAAGGTTATAACCATCAACTATCATAGTAGCAACTCTTCCTTTTGAAAACTGAGCCTGACCGTAGAGATAGTTATTGCCATCAAGGGGCATTGTAAGGTTGCTTGCCTTAAGCTTTTGAACGAAAGAAAGCGCATCACGGGTGTTTTGACTGTCAAGACAGTATGTGAAATTAAGTCCGTCGTCGCGAGTATACCAAGTGCCGCCGTTTGCAAGAATAAACGCCTGAAGAATACCTTCCTCGCTCATCTCACCGGCAATACCACTTTTACCCGATGCTACAACCTTACTAAGTATTTCATAAAGCTTATCCCAAGTGAGCTGTCCCTTGTTAGAAAGTGTAAGCAAATCATCATCGCCTGTAATGATGGAACGGTTGTATACTAACAAATTACGAAAAGCATATGTATCTATCGCGCCGTAAAGCTTGCCGTTTATTGTAGTAAGCTTATCTTGTGCTTTAGGGATAAAGCAAGCGCTATCTTGATAATTAATATTTTCCGAACTCTTAAGCTCAAGCAAAAGATTGCTTTTTACTGCAGGATAGAAATTTGAATAGTTAAATACAACTACATCCGCTATGGGATTACCTGCAAGAATAGATGAATAAAGCGTAGTATAATCGTTGTTAAGATTTAAGTTTTCAAACTTGCAGTTATATTTCTTTTCGAGCGCCTTTACCCAGTCTGAATCAACATTAACAGTATCACTCCAAGAAGGAGCCGCAAAGGTAAAGGTTCTGCCATTCATATCTCTTACAGGAAGCTTAACATCCGCATTTGTAACACCACTGTCATTGTTATTGCTAGCACTTGTTCCTGCTCCCGTTCCTGTTCCTGTGCTAGTACCTGTACCGCTTCCTGTGCCTGTTCCAGTCCCTGTACCTGTACCTGTGCTTGTTCCGGTAGCCGTGCCCTTTCCTGCTCCGGTACCTGTACCTGTGCTACCGCTTTCGGTACCCTCTTCTGATGAATTTTCATCAAGCTCTACATTGCCTAATAACACATCTTGTGAGGAAGAATCCGATAGACTACCATCACTGCCAGGATTTTTGCGGCATCCCGTAAAGCTAAAGCAAAAAACGGCTACTAAGCACAAACAGATAATTCTTTTAATCCAATTTTTCATAAGTACCACCTTTCAAAACCATTATTTATATGCGCGAACCCAATCAACCTGCGCACTGATTGGAAGATCTGCTTTAGTGAAGTTGCGTTTGCCAACCCAACTGTTATCTAGATAGCAAGAAACATCCACTATCATATAGGCTTCGGTCATAGTTTCGCCTTCAACACCATCCGCCTGAAGATTAAAGGTTGCTCTCAGCAATTTATCTCCAATATAATAATATATTGAATCTTCAAGCCAAACACAGGTGAATGTGTGGAAATCGGTCATCTTATCCTCGACCTCATAATACTCGCCCTCCATTGTGTGAGCATAGTTATCGGTATAATCGTAATAATGCTCAGTTATACAAAAACGATTACCGTTACCCCAAGCGGCTGAGGTTTCAAGAATATCTATTTCCGATAGTCCTATTTTAGGATTGTTTGCCTTAAAGTTGGTATACTTTGTGCTGTAT
>CAZIXG010000103.1:0-4441 GCA_964543305.1 uncultured Ruminococcus sp. | reverse complement strand
GCATAAACATCGTAAATTTCATCAAAATCTCTGCCCTGCTGATACATCTTGCGGTAGATGCCGTGTATCGATTTTACTCTGCCCTGAAAGGACATATTAACCTGCGGAAGCTCATCCTTAAGTCGAGTTTCAATTCGGCTTCTTATATCCTCAAGTATCTGCTCGCGCTGATGCTTTCTGTGCTTTAAAAGTTCCTCAATTTCAGTATATGCCACGGGGTCGAGATGCTTTATAGCAAGGTCCTCAAGCTCCTCTTTAACAGGTCTGATACCAAGGCGGTGCGCTATCGGGGCATAAACCTCCAGCGTTTCAAGCGATTTATCACGCTGCTTTTGCTCAGGAACGGCATCTATCGTGCGCATATTATGAAGCCTATCGGCAAGCTTGATAATTATAACGCGGATATCCTTACCCATTGCGATAAGCATTTTTCTAAGGCTTTCCGCCTGCTGCTGCTCCTTAGAGGTGATTGAAAGACGACCGATTTTTGTAACACCGTCAACAAGCAGTGCAACATCCTCGCCAAACTGTTTCTTTATAATTTCAATTGAAACATCGGTATCCTCAACAACATCGTGCAGAAGTGCTGCCGCTATTGACTGACTATCCATACCGAGTGTTATTACTATCTTGGCAACATGGAACGGATGAATATAATATTCCTCTTTTGTCATACGCTTCTGTCCTTCGTGGCAGCGCACGCAGTATTCGTATGCCTTTTTTATAAGCGGAATATCATAGCTTCCGCCCTGCGCTTTAAGACATTCAAGCAGTTCATTATAATCGCGTTTTGCTTGTTCGGTCATCTGTTTTCACCCCTTTCACAAATAGCTTTATAGCTTTTAGAATTCATAAGGTCGGTCTTGGTGGCAGTTTTGTTTGCTGACAAAACACCATTTGAAAGTGACACCAGCCCTAATTCACAAAGTGTGGTTAATGCCACCTGAGTTTTAGCGTAACCCGGCTCGTTCATAAAAAGATACTTCACGCGCTCCAGTCTTACGGGCGCACCGCTTATATATTTATAAACCGAGCCTACCTGCGCTCTATCGGGTAGTATAGCAGGAACATTAGCCTTTCTGCCACACATAAAGTTTTCGTAATGCATCTTGCTTTCAAAAAGCGCATCCTCATTTATACCGCTAAGCCTTAGCGCCTTTATCTGCACAGATAAGGTATATTCATCGCGGTAGAAATTAGTATCGAGCGACACTGCAAGGTCTAATTGGTCACCCACCTCAAAGCAAAACTGCTGCGTAGTAACGCCGAAAAGCATCGCCTGAAATGCGCCGCCCGATTTAGAGCACAATAGCTTTAAGTGCTTGCCGCCTGATACGGGTGTTATCTTTTCAAGGCGAACCCCGAATATTCCAAAAATCGGTGCGGGGTTACCTTGTCCAAAAGGCTCAAGCGAGCTTATAGCAAACGCCATATCAACGCTCATTCCAACGGGATTAAGACAAAAATCAAGGTGTATTTCGGGGACTGCATATGAGCTATTAGCGGCATAATCGTTTATCTTTTCCCTGAATGCAGAAATATTATCAGTTGATAAGCTCAGTCCTGCTGCAAGCTCGTGACCGCCGTGCTTTAAAAGCAGGTCTTCACAGTGGTGTATGCTATTATAAAGGTGGAAGCCCGAAAAGCTTCTGCCCGAGCCGTGAGCCACACCGTTTTCACTTGATAAAACTATCGCGGGCTTGCCATAGCGCTCACAAATTCTGGATGCCACTATACCAAGCACTCCCATATGCCAGCCCTCGCCCGAAACCACAATAATGCGGTGGTGCTCAAAGCCGTTTTGCTCTATAGTTTTTATAGCCTCGGCTGAAATATCACGCTCTATCTGTTGGCGGCGGGCATTATCATCATCAATTGTCCCTGCAAGCTGAAGCGCCGCTAGGGTATCGGTTGAGGTAAGCAGCTCGAAGGCGCGCTCGGCACTGCCCATTCTACCTGCAGCGTTTATGCGGGGCACAATGCCAAAGGAAATTTTACCCGCGTTCACGCTCTTGCGGTCGATACCCGCAATATTTAATATTGCGGCTATTCCCGCACTTGGATTTTTGCGAATCTTTTTTATACCCTCTTTTACTATCGAGCGGTTTTCGTTGGTAAGGGGCATCACATCGCCCACCACGGCTACTGCCAGCATATCGGCATATCTTGGGAGCAGCTGCTCGGGCTCCTTATCATCAAGCACGCAAGCAAGCTTAAAGGCAACCTCAGCGCCGCAAATTTCCTTAAAAACGCTGGGGCAGTCTGCACGGTGAGGATCCACCACAGCCTCAGCTTCAGGCAAAATCTCGGGCGGAATATGGTGATCGGTAACAACGGTTTTAATTCCAAGACTGCTAGCATACGCTATCTCATCGGCGCAGGAAATGCCGTTATCAACTGTTATTATAAGCTCCACTCCCTTTGAATGAAGCTCATCAATAGCGGAATTATTCATTCCGTAGCCTTCGTTTAGCCTATCGGGGATATATGGAATAACAGTGGCTCCCCTGCCCTTTAGGTAATCATATAAAATCGCGGTGGAAACAACGCCGTCACAGTCATAATCGCCGAAAACTGCAATAACGGTGTTATCGGTAATGGCTTTGTTGACACATTCTGCCGCAAGGCGAATATCCGCAAGCTCATAAGGGTCGCATAAAATAGGCTCCTCACTTAGCATTAATTCAAGCTCAGAAGCATCATCAATGCCCCTGCCGCAGGCGATAAGCGCCGCAAAAGCATCTATATCGCATTCCTCTGCCATAAGCTTAGCCTTTTCTCGATCAGGCTTTCCTACAACCCATCTTTTTATAGCCATTACCTTCACCGCCCTTTCGCTAAAAATAATTATTCATTTTATTTTACCATCTTTCGCCACTCTTTTCAATATTTTTATATATATTTATATATTAACATAGCAAAAGAGACCTTCCGAGGAAGGTCTCTTAAAAAATTCAGTATTATTCAAGCTCGAATGCGCCTGTATAAAGCTGGTAATAAGTGCCTTTTTGAGCAATTAATGCATCGTGGCTACCGCGCTCGATAATTTTTCCGTGGTCAAGCACCATAATCACATCGGAATCCATAACAGTGGAAAGACGGTGAGCAATAACAAACACTGTTCTGCCCTCCATCAATTTATCCATACCGCGCTGAACAATAGCCTCAGTACGGGTATCGATAGATGAAGTTGCCTCATCCATTATCATAACAGGCGGATCTGCAACCGCGGCGCGAGCAATTGCTATGAGCTGACGCTGGCCCTGAGAGAGGTTTGAGCCATTGTTGGAAAGCTCGGTTTCATAGCCTAGCGGCAGACGGGTTATAAAGTCATCAGCGCCTGCAAGTCGAGCAGCCTCAATGCACTCTTCATCTGTGGCATCAAGTCTGCCATAACGGATATTTTCCATAACAGTGCCTGTAAATAGGTTGGTTTCCTGCAAAACTATACCAAGTGAGCGGCGAAGGTCGCTCTTTTTAATTTTATTAATATTTATACCGTCATAACGGATTTTACCATCGGCAATATCATAAAATCGGTTGATAAGGTTAGTAATTGTGGTTTTACCCGCACCCGTTGCGCCAACAAACGCCACCTTTTGACCAGGCTCGGCGTAAACCGATACACCGTGGAGCACATCCTTGCCCTCTTCGTAGCCAAAATCAACATCCGCCATACGAACATCACCCTTTAATAGGGTATAGGTCACAGTGCCATCGTGATGCGGGTGCTTCCAAGCCCACATACCTGTGCGCTTATCGGTTTCGGTAATGTTACCATTCTTATCGGTTTCGCAATTAACAAGTGTTACATAACCATCATCGACCTCAGGCTGCTGATCTATAAGATTAAACACGCGTTCCGCACCCGCCATAGCCATAACAACGGTATTAATCTGCTGGGTAACCTGATTTATATTACCCGTAAACTGACGGGACATATTAAGGAACGGTACTACAAGGTCGATTGTAAGCACTCCTATGCTTCCTTTAATCAGCGCACTAACAGAAGCATTTGGTACCTTTGTAAGCATCAACAGACCGCCGATTGTGGCCACCAAAACATAAAGAATATTACCAAGATTTCCGATTATGGGACCTAAGCAGTTGGCATATGCGTGTGCGCGGAAGCTATCATTAAACAGAGCGTTATTTACTTCATCAAAATCCTCATTGCATTCCTTTTCGTGACAAAAAACCTTAATAACCTTTTGTCCGCTCATCATTTCCTGAATAAAGCCCTCGGTTTTACCTATCGCCTTTTGCTGACGCATAAAGTATTTTGCAGAACCGCCGCCTACCTTTTTGGAAACGGTTACCATTGCAAAAACACCGAGCAATACAACGAGCGTCATCCACACGCTGTAATAAAGCATAATACAAAGCACACTTACAACGATAACGGCTGCCTGCAAAAGTGAGGGCAGTGAACGGGAAATAA
>CAZIXG010000102.1:0-4471 GCA_964543305.1 uncultured Ruminococcus sp. | reverse complement strand
AGTTTGATAATTCAAAGCAGCCAGAGCTTGTAGAGGATAAAAACTATGAAAGTTCAGCTTATAGTGACAAAAGCTATGAGGCTGGAGAGTTGTATTTTTATTTAAGTGAAGGCTCTCATACTTTTGAGTTCAAAGCAGAAAATCAAAATCTTAATGTCAATAAAATATATTTTAAAGGCAAGGATGATGCTTTAAACATAGTAGGCGACCCAAAAGAAACAAAGGCAAAAACAGTTCTTATTCAGGCAGAAAATCCTGCTTACAGAAGCAAGTCATCAATACTTGAACAAATTGATAGAACATCGGCGGCAACAATGCCTGTGTGTCTAAATAAAGCAACATATAACACTTTAGGTGGTAATTCGTGGAGTGCGCTCGGTGAGAGTGTAACTTGGGAAATACCTGTTAGCGAGGATGGTTGGTACTGTCTTAATCTTCGTGTGCGTCAGGACTATTCTGCAGGCGCCGTATCCTGCCGAAATCTTACAATTGACGGTAGGATTGTATCGAATGATATCGATGAAATTACCGTACCTTACTCTACCTCATGGCAAAAAGTAACTATTAGTGATAATAACGGAAATCCTGCGTATATGTATTTGACTAAGGGTACGCATACTGTAACTCTTGAATGCTCACTTGGAGCATTGAGTCAGGTTGTGCCTATCGTTGAAAATTCAATTACGGAGTGCAACCGTATTTATCGCAGAATTATTATGATTACTGGTACAGACCCAGACCTTTACCGTGATTATAACCTTGATGAAAAATTGCCTGATGTATTCGAAAGTATTGAGCAGCAGGTAAAAACACTTACTGCTGTCGCAGATTATTTATCTTCACTTGGTAACGGTAGCGAATCAGATGCCGCAGTTTTCAGAAAACTCATCAGGCAGTTTGAAGAGTTTTTAGAGGATGCGGACAATATACCCGCACAGATAAGCACTCTTAGCTCTAATATAAGCGCAATCGGCACATGGCAGCTTGAATGTACAAGTCAACCTCTCGAAATAGATTGGTTGGAGCTACAGGCCTTTGGTCAAGAGGGCGCCAATATTAAGGCAGGATTTTTCAAGCAATTATCACATTCAACAGTAAGAATAGTTAAATCGTATACCGAAAGCTATGATGATATAAGTAATATAAATACTGAAAAAACTATCGATGTTTGGGCGGTAACAGGCCGTGACCAGATGCAACTTATTGAAAATTTAAGTCAGGAATTCACAAAGGAAGAGGGTATAGGTGTAAACCTTAAACTTGTTTCAGGTGATTCGGTTATGGCAGCTACGGTTGCGGATATCGGTCCTGATGTAACACTGTTTAACGGCGCGCCCAATGTAATAAGCTACGCCATAAGAAAAGCAACTGTTGATTTATCAAAGCTTGATGGCTTTGATGAATGTATAAAAGATTTTTATGAATCGGCTTTGGTGCCTTATCGCTTTAACGGCGGTGTGTATGCACTTCCCGAAACACAAAGCTTCCCAATGCTTTTCTATAGAACAGATATTTTAGATGAGCTTGAATTAACTGTTCCAAGGACTTGGAACGAGGCATACGATTGTATAACAACACTGCAAAAAAATAATATGACCTTTGGTTGTCCTACATATGATGTGTTCCTCTATCAAAACAAAGGCTCATATTATGACGAAAAAGGTTCTGTATCGCTAATGGATTCAGAACAGAGCGTAACCGCTTTCCGCACTTGGACTAAGTTTTATACTAACTTTAATTTACCGCTTAGTTATAACTTTATTAACCGTTTCAGAAGCGGTGAAATGCCAATAGCTATTGCTGATTACAGTAGCTATAACAGTCTTGTTGTTTTTGCTCCCGAGATCAGCGGTAACTGGGGAATGACAATGGTTCCTGGCACTGAAGATGCTGATGGTAATATCGATTATTCGGTAAGCGCTGCGGGTACATCGGCTATGATTTTCTCGAGCACTGATGACCTTGATTCCTCTTGGGAATTCTTAAAGTGGTGGGTAAGCGGTGAAACACAGTCAGATTATGCTATAGGACTTGAAACCAAGCTTGGTGCATCGGCCAGAGTTATGGTGGCATCAAAGTCGGCTTTTGAAACACTTGATTGGAGCTACGAGCAGGCTACAGCACTCAAAGAGCAATGGGCTTGGGTTGACGGTACTCCTGAAGTACCGGGTGGTTATCTTATGACGCGTCATATAAACAATGCATTTAGAAAGATTGTTTATGATGATGCCGATTTGCGCGAAACCTTGGGTGAATATAAGGTTATTATTGACAAGGAGCTTACATTAAAACGCGAAGAATATGGACTTGATTGAGGTGAGGAATTGTGACAATAAAAAAGAATAAGGTTTCAATATTGAAGCAAATGCAGAAAAAGAAGCATTGTTATTTATTCCTCGCTCCCTTCTTTATTCTGTTTGCATTGTTTACTGTTATTCCTGTAATAATGGCTATGGGACTTTCTTTTACATCTTTTAATGTGTTTGAAACTCCCAAGTTTATAGGCGTTCAAAACTATATTCAGATGTTCTTTTACGACGACCTTTTTACAAAGTCTTTTTCAAACACACTTACAATGGCTTTGTTTATAGGACCTATAGGATACTTAATGTCGCTGATTGTTGCGTGGTCTATAAATGAACTTTCTCCGATACTTCGTACTATTTTGGTTGTGCTTTTTTATGCGCCCTCAATATCGGGTAATGCGTATATGATATGGACGCTTATGTTTAGCGGCGATGCATATGGCTATCTTAACGCTTGGCTTATGAATTTTAACATTATTAGCGAGCCAATACAATGGCTCACTGATACTGATTATATGATGGTATGTGTAATAATAGTTAGTCTTTGGATGAGTCTTGGCACGGGATTTTTGTCATTTGTAGCAGCGCTTCAGGGTATTGACCGCAGTCTCTACGAATCTGCTGCTATTGATGGCGTAAGCAATCGTTGGCAAGAATTATGGTATGTTACATTACCTTCAATGAAGCCACAGCTGCTTTTTGGTGCGGTGCTTAGCATAACATCGGCATTTTCGGTTGGCGATGTGTGCAACAATTTGTGTGGAAACCCAAGTACGGATTATGCTGTTCATACTCTTGTAAATCATATGCAGGATTACGGTAATACTCGTTATGAAATGGGTTATGCCTGTGCAATATCTACCTTCTTATTTATATTGATGGTTGGCGCAAACCAGCTAGTTAATAAGCTGCTTAAAAAGGTAGGTGACTGATATGAAGGTAATTAAAGGTCTTGCAAATCAGTCGCGTTATGCGCGTTCGAACTTTGGCGGAATACTAAATTTTTTAGTTCTTACTATTTTTGCGCTTGTTATGGCTTTGCCGCTCGTTTTTACAATAAGCAATGCCTTCAAGCCTTTGGAAGAGTTATTTGTTTTTCCACCCAGCCTTTTTGTTAAAAATCCTACCCTTAACAATTTTGCAGGCATATCAAGTATTATGCGTGAATCATGGGTGCCAATTGGTAGAAATATAATAAACTCTTTCACGATTACTCTCTTTGGCGTATGTGGACAGGTGTTGTTTGCATCCCTTGCCGCATATGTTTTGGCAAAAGAGGTTTTCCCAGGTTCAAGGGTTCTCAATAAGATTATTGTTTTGTCACTTATGTTTAACGGAACTGTAACCTCAATTCCTACATATATAATAATGTCGAATATGGGTATTGTTAATACGCATCTTGCACTTATTTTGCCGGCCTGTGCATCATCGTTAGGACTTTTCCTTATGAAGCAATTTATGGAGCAGATGGTTCATACCACCATTCTTGAGGCGGCGCGTGTTGATGGTGCAGGGGAGCTGAGGATATTTTTCCGTATAGTAATGCCTATGTGTAAGCCCGCGTGGCTGACATTGATTATTCTTTCTTTCCAGGCACTTTGGGGTAATACAGGCGGTATGTATATATACGAGGAAGAGTTGAAAACATTGCCATATGCTTTGCAAAATATTATATCGGGTGGAACGATAGCCAGAAGCGGTGTTTCATCTGCTGTGGCATTGTTGCTTATAATACCTCCGATTATTACATTTATTCTATCTCAGTCAAACATATTGGAAACAATGGGAAGCTCCGGTATAAAGGAATGATACTATGAAAAAGATATTTAAGATATTAAGTTTAATATTGGTGTTAGTGTCGCTTTTTGCCGCATTACCTGTTTGCGCTGTGAATGAGCTTGACGGTGAAAATAGTTCGTATGTATATGATTATTGGGGAAATACTGTATCGACTCCAATACCATACGAGACGGAGCTCACTGTTGATATGAGTACTTATGGAAATGTTGCACCAACAGTAACAGATATGGCATCTGATGATGAGGGTAACTTGTATGTTGCCGATAGTGCCAACAGCTGTATATGGGTGTTTGACAGTAGCTTAAAGCTTCTAAAAAGCTATGCGCAGTATACAGTGGGAGAAACCGTTAATTCTTTTTCTTCAT
>CAZIXG010000101.1:0-4620 GCA_964543305.1 uncultured Ruminococcus sp. | reverse complement strand
TGCTTCAAAGGAAAGAAAATATAACTTTTGTCTATGGGGCGAATCTGAAGATGGGGCAGTCGTTACGGTTAATTGGGGTGATGTATGGTGCAGCCGATTTATCCTTACGCCATCTTTGGTACCGCAACAGTTATCTGCAGAATTCATTTCAAATGCGGATAATGATGGTGAATTTTCCATATCAGTTAATGGCTGCGCGGCTATATACTGTGTTTCGCTTATGCCTGCAGATAATATAAGCGGAATGCGAAAAGATGTGCTTGACGCTTTAAAAGAAAGCGGAATAACCGCATTGCGTTTTCCGGGTGGCTGCTATGCCGAGGTTTATCCGTGGAAAGATGGTCTTTTGCCTGTGGATAATCGCTCGCCAATTGATTCGACTATGTATGATGGAACTTTTCTTTTTCGAAATACATGCGGATATGACTGTCACGAAATAGGAACAGATGAGTTTATGGTGTTGTGCCGTTACATAGGTGCCAAGCCTACCTTAACGTTACCGATTATCAACTATGATGTTAAGAACGCGGTTGATTGGGTAGAGTATTGTAACGGTGACGAAAATACAGAATATGGATCGCTACGGGTAAAACGCGGTGTCAAAGAGCCCTATCGCGTAAAAGATTGGTTTATTGGAAATGAGATATATTATTTTGGCAAAGAGATAGCTAATAACGGTAGCATTGCAGGGGAAAGACAAAAAGAATTTATAGATGCTATTAAAACTGTTGATTTGTCAATTAAGACTGTAGTGGGATTTTGCCACAATATGCTGAAATGGAGTACAGATTCAATTAATAAATGCGAAAGCGTAGCCGATGCTATATCGCATCACTATTATTTTACTACCGAATTTGATGATAATTTTGGCAAAATAACAATAAATGAAGCACTAGATGTAGAAAAAAACTTTCGTGACTCCTTGGATAAAACAATAGAATTGGCAATTAAAACCTCTAAAAAATCATTTGATATTAGTGTGGATGAATGGGGTTATGACTGGGGAAACCGTGGTCACAATCTTTCTGCGCTGGTTGAAAGCATAATATTACACTTTATGATAAATTATGCCGATGAATATCATATAAAGCAGGCTTTTTATTTTCATCCAGTTAACGAAGGAATAGTTAAAGCACTGTCAAATAAAACTGAACTTGATATAATGGGCCAAATTTGGAAAATGTTAAAGCTGCATTGCGGTAATATACTGTGTGAAGCACAGTGCGACAGTACCGACTTAAGTATAGCTGCAACAAAAAACAACACAAATACAATTGTAACTGTTATTAATCGAAATATTGATAAACCTCAAACGGTAAGGTTTGAGGTGTCGGGTGTTATAGAAAATTGCACTCAGCTTGTTCCTGAGGCGGTAAGTATCGAAAATAATATTATTACATCGAAAACAATTACTGATTTAACCGATACTGTTACCCTTGCGCCAGGGTCTGTTTCACTTATAGTTTTTAAAAATTAAGAAAGGAATGTTGGCTATGAAAAAGAGCTTAATATCGGTTGTTTCCGTTATACTCGCTCTGATTATAATAACACCTTGTTTAGTGTTTGGTATTTCTTCTGACAAAAAATATTCTGACTATAAGGTAGCGGTTCAGTCTCAGCCTGTTGAAGAATATGTATTTAATGCCGAGTCATCACACGGTGGCGAATTGTTGGATGATACCGAAAAAGGAAAGGTGATTTCCCTCGGTGAAGGCGACAGTGTCACATGGGATGTCAACATTTCTTCTGATGGAAATTATTGGATAGAGGTAGATTATTACGCACTTCCCGACACATATGACTCGATAAGCATTGACCTGCTTATCGATGGAAAACTCCCTTTTGCTGAGTCTTCAGGCCTGCCTTTAGAACGCAGTTGGATAAACGAAAACACAAATCAGTATGATATTTATGGTAATCAAATTCGTCCAACACAGTCAGAAGTGCAGATGTGGCGCACAAAAAAGCTTAGGGCAATTGATGCTTCCTCTGGTGATTTGGAGTATTATCTTTCTGCCGGTGCTCATACCCTGACAATTCAAGTATCGCGCGAGTGTTGTCTTATAAATGAAATTAAACTCAGCTCTGCAACACAGGCAAAAAATTATAATGAAGTGCTTTTGGAATACGAACAGAAAGGATATAAATCTGCCAATGCAGATGACCTGATATTTGAAGCCGAGGGTGAATCGGTGAAATCAAGCCAAAGCCTTTATCCGATAACCGACCGTTCTTCCGCGTCGATAACGCCTTACAGTGCAGAATTAATTTATTACAATGCTGTAGGTGGCACCCAATGGAAAACGGCAGGTCAATGGATAGAGTGGACGGTTGATGTTGAAAATGATGGGCTTTACGAGCTATCGTTTCATTTTAAACAAAACAATAAAAGCGATGCAGTAAGTGTGCGCGAGCTTTATATTGATGAGCAGCTTCCTTTTGCTGAGGCGGCTAATATTTGCTTCCCGTACTCAAGTGATTGGGATATGTATACCTGTGGCTATGATGACGGCGATGACTTTGTGCCCTATAAGTTTTACTTGACTAAGGGCAAGCACACTCTGCGTTTGCAGGTAGGGCTTGGTAGTTATCACGAAATTATTGCCGAGACTGACCGCCTTATAACCGAGCTTAATAGCGTATACCGTAAAATAGTTGTTGTTACGGGCGTGTCTCCCGATGTGTATGCAACCTATGAGTTTGAAAAGGTTATTCCCGATGTTTTGGAATATATGCAAACCTTAAGTGCAGAGCTTAAAGCGCTTGAAAAAAGCATACGCAATTTGGGCTTTTCGGGGAATCAGGGTACCGATACAATAAAACGCCTTTATAATCAAATTGATTGGATGCTTGAGGATAGCGATACCATTGCTAAACGCCTTACCACCTACCGCGAGGCTATTTCTTCACTTGGAACATGGCGTAATAGCATTTCTGAACAGCCATTAACACTGGATAAAATTTATTTAACTTCTAACGGTAGCGAGCTGCCTGATGAGAATGCAGGATTTTTCAAAACATTATCTCATCATATTCGCCAATTTTTGTATTCCTATGTAAGTGATTATTCTTCAATTGGTGAGATTGAAGAAAATGCGGACAAGGAAATAACCGTTTGGATGAACGCAGGTCGTGATCAGGCACAAATATTAAAATCCCTTATCAGTCAGAATTTTACTCCCGATTCAAGTGTCTCGGTTGACCTTCAGATTGTTTCGGCTGACTCACTTTTACCGGCTTTACTTGCAGGCACAGGACCGGATGTATCCCTTGGACTTGGACAGAACGAACCGTTAAATCTTGCTTTGCGCGGCGCATTGGTTGATCTTAAGAGCTTTTCTGATTATGATGAGGTGTCAAAGCGCTTTTATAGCCAATCAATAATACCATTTGAATTTGATGGCGGTGTATACGCTTTACCGGATACACTTTCATATACAATGATGTTTTATCGTACTGATGTTATTGATGAAATAGGAATAACTACTGAGGATCTTGCAACTTGGGATAGTCTTTTGCAAAAAGTACTTCCTATTGTTCAAAAGAATGGTCTTACCATTGGTATTCCTGCAAACACCAATACCTATTTAAGTATTTTTTATCAGATGAATGGTGAGATGTATATCGAAAATGATACTGCTTCAGGCTTCTCATCGGCTGAGGCTATTCAGTCAATGAATTTGGTTGAAAAATTTTACTCGCAGTACAAATTGGATATATCATTTGCTGCGGCTAACCGTTTCCGCTCGGGTGAGATGCCTATATTATTAAGTGATTATCTATTTTATAATCAGCTTACGGTATTTGCACCTGAAATTGATGGGGCATGGAGTATGCTTGTTATGCCCGGTGTAGAAAATGAAGATGGAAGTATAAACAGTATTTCAACATCCACCGTTACAGGAACCGCAATAATGAGCAGCTCACAGGATGCTGAATCTGCGTGGCGTTTTGTGAAGTGGGTGCTATCTGCCGAAATACAATCTGCCTACGGGCGTGATCTTGAAAGTGTTGTAGGTACTGCCGCGCGCTTTAATACCGCAAATATTGAAGCGATGAATTCGGTTAAATGGGATGAGGACATCAAGCTACAGCTTGAAAAACAGCGAAGTCAGATTAAAGCTTATCCGCAGATAGCGGGCGGATATATAACTGATCGTGAATTGAATTTTGCATTTCGTAAAATAATTTATGGAAATGAATCGGTTCGCGAAGCTATGAATGATGCTACCGAAAACATTAATTATGAAATTATCCGAAAGCGAGAAGAGTTCGGTTTAGATTAAAGGGAGGTGTTCTCAGTGAATTCAAAAGATGCTAAGGTTAAACTTTCTAAAAATAAAGCTTCGAAGCTTCGCAAAATGCGCGGTTATGCAGAAGATTATCTTTTTATGTTGCCTTATTTAATCATATTTTTCGTATTCACTGTATTGCCTGTAATTATCGCCATAATTTTGAGCTTTACATATTTTAATGTACTTCAACCACCATCTTTTGTCGGTTTTGATAACTATGTTCATCTTTTGGTGGAAGACAGTCTATTTATGCAGGCTTTTAAAAATACCTTGATTTTATCTGTCATAACCGGACCGATAGCATTCCTTTTAAGCTTGTTTCTTG
>CAZIXG010000100.1:0-4674 GCA_964543305.1 uncultured Ruminococcus sp. | reverse complement strand
TCAGTCAGCTTCGCTGACAGCTCCCTCGTCAGAGGGAGCCGAGGTGTAGATTTGTTCCTAACTTAACACAAGCATAATATGTTCTTGCGACGCAAACTGAATAATTAAATCCATTGACGGAATACCAATTTGGTAAAAGGTGTTCCTGCTATCCGTCATTGGATTATTTGGTTTGCGTCGCAGCTACCAAGGAGTGAACACTTTTTCGGCGCACCCCTTGTGGGTGCGCTTTTTTAATTTTCAGAGGTATTGACATGATAAAACGGATAGTTATTGCAGGCTGCAGAGATTATAACAATTACGATGAAGCGAAACAATATATTGATTTTTGCATAAGCAACATAAAGAAAAGGTATAAATTAATTTTTATTTCGGGTGGCTGTTGAGGTGCTGATATGCTTGGCGAAAAATATGCCGCTGAGAATGGTTTTAAAATAGAAAGATACCCCGCCGAGTGGGATAAATACGGCAAGATGGCGGGTCCTATTAGAAATGAGAAAATGGCTAAGTCGGCAGATTATGTTATCTGCTTTTGGGATGGTCAAAGCAAGGGCACCAAGTCAATGATAGAATATGCGCGAGAATGTGGAAAACCATTTAAAATTAAAAGGATAAAAAGTTGAGTAAAAATTAAAGGCTTGGGAATTTTCCCAAGCCTTTTTCTTATACCATAACCGTTTCCTTTTCGGTTTCTTTTTGCTTTTTGCTTTTTATTTTATTTGCAATTGCTAACGGCAGATACATTACAAACATCACAATTGGCAACAGAACGGGGAAGCCCCAAAGGTGACTACCGAGGTACTTTTCAAAAAGTCCCAACGGATTTCCTGTTTCAGGGTCCATCAAAAACATAAAGTTTGTATCAAATGCGAGGTTTATAAAGTATATCGGAATTGCCATACCAACGAGCAATAATATGCATTTGGGCATATCCTTAAGGGTGGGATTTACTTCACTGCTTGCTACAAGCAAAAACGGATAGAGTACCAAAAGCATATGAACTATAAAACTGTGTATATGGAAGAAATTAAGGCAGGGAAGCACTGTCCAGTTAGGGAAAAGAAGCGCGAGCATTGCGCCCGGTATGCCGATATAATAAAGGAAGTTTTCCACCGTTTGGGAGCGCTTAAAGATGCAGAAGGTGACAAGCAGAACATTAATACCGCAAAGGTGAAAAGGAAGATGCCCTACGCCAAAGTCACCAACAGCCCATGCAACAATATCCTTAACTGTTTCAGAAAGAAAAACAAGACAGGCTAAACTTATACGCATAATATTTCGCTTTTTGGCATCTAATCTCTTATAAATTACAACACACACCGCGCATAACACAACAAATGCTAAAAGCCAAAGCAGATGAGTGGCGCCGAATGTGCTAAAGCCCACTCCCTCAGGGATAGTTTCCTTAGTATCTAAAAACATAAACATCACCCAAAGCATATATTATCATATATTGTCGAAAAAGTCACTAAAAACTTCCATAATGTGCATTTTTAAGGGGTGGGCTTTATTGACAAAAAGGGAAGGCGGGTATATAATATCTGTGTATGTTTAAATCTAATTTAAGGATGTAAAAATTATGAAATGGATGTCACTAAACGAACTTAGAGAAAGGTATTTATCGTTCTTTGAATCAAAGGGCCATTTGCGCCTTGGCAGCTTTTCGCTCGTTCCAAATAATGATAAATCGCTATTGCTTATAAATTCAGGTATGGCGCCGATGAAAAAATATTTCACAGGCGAGGTAACACCGCCGAAAAACCGAGTTACCACCTGCCAGAAATGTATCCGCACGCCCGACCTTGAGCGCGTTGGTATCACCGCTCGCCACGGCACATATTTTGAGATGCTTGGTAACTTCTCATTCGGCGATTATTTTAAGAATGAGGCTATCCCGTGGGCTTGGGAATTTTTGACCAAAGACCTTGAAATACCTGAAGATTTGCTCTGGCCCTCTGTTTATGAGGAGGATGATGAGGCTTACGCCATCTGGCGTGATGTTATCGGCGTGCCTGAGGAAAGAATCATCCGTATGGGTAAAGAGGATAACTTCTGGGAGCACGGTACAGGTCCCTGCGGTCCTTGCAGTGAGATTTATTTTGACCGCGGTGAAAAGTATGGCTGCGGCAGCCCTGACTGCAAGCCAGGTTGCGAGTGCGACCGCTATATGGAAATCTGGAACAATGTTTTCAGTCAGTTCAATAATATGGGTGACGGCACCTATACCGAGCTTGAAAATAAAAATATAGACACAGGTATGGGCCTTGAGCGACTCGCTTGCATTATGCAGGGTGTTGACAATATGTTTGAGGTTGATACCATCCGCAATATACTTGATAAGGTGTGTGAGCTTTCGGGTAAGGAATACGGCAAGGATAAAAACACTGATATATCTATCCGCGCCATTACCGACCACGCTCGTGCTGCCACCTTTATGATAAGCGACGGCATTATCCCGTCTAATGAGGGCAGGGGCTATGTGCTTCGCCGCCTTATACGCCGCGCCGCAAGACACGGCAAATTAATCGGCATCAACCGCCCGTTCCTTATTGAGATGGTTGAGGCTGTAATTAAGGAAAACGCATCGGGCTACCCTGAGCTTAACGAAAAGGCTGAGCTTATAAAGAAGGTTATCTCAAACGAGGAAGCAAGCTTTTCAAAGACTATCGACCAAGGCCTTAGCATACTCAGTGAGCTCACAGTAAACGGCGGCACCCTTTCGGGTGAGGATGCATTTCGCCTTTATGATACCTATGGCTTCCCGCTTGACCTTACCCGCGATATTTTGGCAGAAAAGGGTATGACCGTTGATGAGGACGGCTTTAATGCCCTTATGCAGCAGCAGCGTGAAAAGGCTCGCAATGCCCGCAAGGCGAGTGATGGTGAGAGCTGGAGCAGTAACGGCATCAACTTTGATAATATCTCCGCTACCGAATTTTTGGGTTACACTCAAAACGAGTGTGAGGCCACCGTTCTTGATATAGTTGTTGAGGGCGAGCATATTTCATCTGCAAGCGAGGGTGAAAAGGCAATAATCGTTCTTGATAAGACTGTTTTCTATGCCGAAAGCGGCGGTCAGGTTGGCGATAGCGGCACGATTGGCGGCTTTGCCGTAAATGACACTAAAAAGACAGTTGATGGTATATTTACACATATCGGTGTTGCAACCGATGCAATTTCGGTTGGTGACACAGTAAAGGTGAATATCGATGTTGCAAGACGCGAGGCTATTCGCCGCAACCACACCGCGGCTCACCTTTTGCAGGCGGCACTTCGCAAGGTGCTCGGCACCCATGTTGAGCAGGCAGGCCAGCTTGTAAATGAAAGCGCAGTTCGATTTGACTTCACACATTTCTCGGCGCTCACTGCAGAAGAAATCCAAAAGGTTGAAGAACTTGTTAATACCGCAATTCTTGAGGGCATAGTGGTTGATAACCGCGAAATGCCCATTGATGAGGCAAAAGCACTCGGCGCAATGGCGCTGTTCGGCGAAAAGTACGGCGATGTTGTTCGCGTTGTAAAAGCGGGCGATTTCTCAACCGAGCTTTGCGGCGGCACACATGTTGATAACACAGGCAAAATCGGTCTGTTCCGTATCGTTTCTGAAAGCGGTATTGCCGCAGGTACCCGCCGAATTGAGGCGCTTACAGGCTATAATGTAGTAAATCTTATTAACCACTATAAGCAATTACTTTCCGATACTGCGGCACTTCTTAAGGTGGGCAATATTGAGGATACCGCAAGCAAGGCGGCATCTGTTATGAGGCAGATGAAGGAGGACGCTAAGAAGATCGAGTCCCTTGAAAGCAAATTAGCTTCAGGCAAGCTCACCGATATTATGGCAAATGCCATAGAGGTTAAGGGTGTTAAGGTTGCAGTTGCCGAGCTTTCGGGTGTGGCACCTGATGAGCTTCGCAAAATGATAGATACTGTTAAGGCAGAAAATGATTTAGCAGTAGCAGTTTTCGCCGCAGTAAACGGTGAAAAGCTCACCTTCTGCGCAGGCTGCGGAAAATCCGCTGTGGCTTTGGGCGCACACGCGGGCAATATCGTTCGTGCAGTGGCTCAAATTGCAGGCGGAAACGGCGGCGGCAAGAGTGACAGCGCTATGGCAGGCGGCAAGGACTCTTCAAAGGTAAACGAAGCGTTAAGTGCCGTAAATTCCATTGTTGAAGGAATGATAAAATAATGAACGACTGTTTATTTTGCAAAATAATTGCGGGCGAAATACCATCTACCAAGATTTATGAGGATGAAAAGGTATATGCCTTTTTGGATATCGATCCACAAGCACCCTTCCACGCAATAGTGGTCCCTAAAGAGCATATCGTATCGGCGGTGGAAATAAATTCCGATAATAGTGGCTATATTTCCGCAATATTCGAGGCTATTGCAAAAATAGCGCAAGAAAATAATCTTGAAAAAGGCTTCCGCGTGGTAACTAACTGCGGCAAGGATGGCGGCCAGACTGTCGGTCACCTTCATTTTCATCTGCTTGCGCGCCGTTATCTCCAGTGGCCTCCAGGCTAAAGCTAATATGCAATTAAATTAATGTGTCATTCTGAGCGCAAGCGAAGAATCTTAAAGGGTGATTTTTATGTCCGAGTATTATACTATGAAAATTGCAGGGCTTGAAAGAAAGCTCGAAATGTTCCCTGTAAGCGATAGCCTTGA
>CAZIXG010000099.1:4116-4687 GCA_964543305.1 uncultured Ruminococcus sp. | reverse complement strand
AGATAAATTCTTGGAAATGGTGAGAAGCATTGTCAGAAAATATCGCGATGATCAAAGAATATTTTGCTGGAATGTCTGGAATGAACCTGGTATACAACGCGGAGAGCTTGCTATAGATTTTCTTGATACTCTTTTTGAAGTAATTCGTAACGAAGACCCAATTCAACCACTTTGTGCCGATATATGGCGCGGCCTAATCGATGGTAAGCCAAAAACTAAGGAAGAAGCGCATGCTTTGGAACTTTCCGATGTGATCAGTGTTCACTCTTATGCGCCATACCCTCGGTTTGTGGAAAATTTATGCGCGTTAAAAAAGCTTGGCAGACCGATTCTCGTAACGGAATGGTTACATCGGATCAATCACAATAACGTTGCCGAAATTTATCCGTTGTTGTATATCGAGAACATTGCAAACTACTGTTGGGGCTTTGTGGTAGGCAAAACACAGACAAACGAACCATGGGAATTCTTATGGAAGCAGTACAAAGAAGAAGGAAGAGATTACGATTTTACAAAATGGCAGCATGACTTGTTTAGATCCAATTTACGCCCCTACGACCCAAAGGAAATT
>CAZIXG010000099.1:987-4106 GCA_964543305.1 uncultured Ruminococcus sp. | reverse complement strand
GATTTTATGTAAATATTTTTACAAACTAATGGGTCCTAACTTGACACAAGCAGAGGGCTGGATATTAGGTGTCGGCGCTAATATGTTTAAAATTGCAGGTCCCGTTATTGCCTACGGCACGATAGCGAGTGTGATTTATGGGATTATTTATTGGATTTTGAGTATGCTATAAATTCGGAAGCGATGGCGGATGCCATCGCTTTCAAATTTATAGCAAAACTTCTTTATTGGTTCCGTAAAAAATATCGCTTCTATTACTAATCAGCTTGAAAAATTCTTCTAATCGAATCCAATAATCAGGACAATAATCCATTTCGTAGGAATGTCCCCATATGTAAAATATTTGGGGCGTTTTGATATCAAGATCAATAAATTGCTGTCCCAGACTCATAAGATTGTCGAAATCTAAATGATAAGCGCTGGGGTTAAATCGGTATAAATTGTCCTGTAAACTAAAACTGTTATTGCAGGCGATGGTACGGCTGTATTGAACACCGGTTTTCTGCCGTATGATTTTTGCCACGCGGTCATCATTGTTCACGCCTCCGCAAGGATATGCCATTCCGATTACTTCATATCCTGCAAGTTCTGAGAGCTTTAAGCGGTCTTGTTCCACTTGGTATATGACCTTGGCATCATCTAATTGGGTAAGATTTGGATGTGTTAATGTGTGTACTGCCACCTCATGTCCTTCATACACACTTTTCACATCCTCAGGGTGAATTTTATAATGCGCGATCCGCTGACCTTCACGGGTCAATATGCCTTTTTTGCCTAATAATTCCGAGTTGAGATTGAAGGTGCTTTTAAGACCATATTTATTAAGCAGCTCTATTAATTTGATATCCTGCGTAACACCATCATCATAGCTAAATGTAATAGCTTTCAGCTTGTGGTTATACATATACACACCATCCTTTTATTTAAGCATACCACATTACAATTTTTATGTAAATAGTTTTATAAAATCAAGGGTTCTAACCTGACAAAATTAGAGGGTTGGATTTTAGGCGTGGGCATTAATATGTTTAAAATTGCAGGTCCTGTAATTCTCTACGGAACTATAGCGAGTGTTATTTATTGGGTAATGCAGATAATATAACAAAAGGCTTGACCGTTTGGTCAAGCCTTTTTGTGGCTAATACAAATTAAATCCTAAATCTTTAAGAGTTATATCTATATGCGGTTTTAGCAACTCATTTTGAAATTTTAGCAAAAATCCGTCAATTTCAGCGCGTAGGGTAGAAATCATTTGTTGCCTTTGATCATCTGATGCTGTACAGTGCATTTCGTTGAAATAAATTCTAACGCTTGAATGCAAACTATCCATCGGGAATTCACCCTCTAGTGTGTTTCCATCCTTTTTAAAGGTTACATAGCATTTATTCTTTTCAAAGCCGTATACCTGAACATGGATAAAGATATTATCATCAAGATACGAAAAAGCACTGTTTGTGCCGCTTGCCCAAATGTAATAATTATTATCACTGGGTAGGCGATAGGTGTTTCCGTAAGTTGTATTATCGTATGCGGAATTAGCTTCAAACCAAGTTGTTAGCATTCCTCTTGCTTTATCAGTGTCTTTGATGCCGCATTTTACACAGGAAACACCGCTAAAGCTGTGTCCAGTAGCGGGAAGAACTTCCTTGGTTGTTTGCAAACCGCATTTTTGACATTCACCTATTCGTGAGCCTTCGGTAGAGCAGGTGGCGGCAGTTTCTATGTATTTATAGTTGTGACCTGTAGCAGGTGCTGCTTCCTTATATCTAGCGTTGCATTTTGAGCAGGTGTATATAGTGTGACCGTTATTGGTGCAATCAGCAGTGACCTTTGTTACAGAATAATTGTGGTTGCAAGCTGCAGTGCTTGAAGTGGATTCCTCGCTTGTGGAGATTTGGCTTTCTACTTCTTGTTCGGGAATGGACGCGGTTAAAATCTCGCTGGAATTATCGGCTACATAAGATAAATTTGAACTTAATGAGCTTAATTCTGCAGATGTGAGTTTATTACAGGAAGTAAGACATAATGATAAATATATCAAAAATATAAGGGTATAGAATTTTTTCATAATAATAAAGTCCTCCAAATAAAAAGTGTGTGCAACACGGATGTTACACACACGAAAAATGCATAACTCCTGTTTGCTACCACACAAAACCATTCAGCAACTCATACGAGAAAGCCAAAAAAGAGAATGCATTTTTACACGAAAATGATTCCCGTTATTAGTTGCTGATATTCAGTTTTGTGTGGTGAAATAATTATAGCACAATTTTTTTATTTTGTAAATGTTTTAAATTAAATCGGCACCGTGGTTTCACAGTGCCGATTACTCTTTTTATTCCGCCAGAAGTTTATTTAATTCATCCATCAATTCATCCGTAGGCTCTGGGATATTGCCGAAAGGGAAGTGGATATGCATATTGTCATACTTAGTCTGACAAATTTTTCTGAAGGGCAGCAGCTCGATTTTATCCACGCAAGTGTGCGTTTGGGCAAGGGATTTTAGTTTAAGAATATTTTCCTCGTTATCATTAACAGTGGGTATTATAACCTGCCGAAGTGTTGCAGGTATCCTTTGTTTGTTAAGAAAGCCAAGGAATTTGAGCACCGCATCAATGCCGCAGCCCACATTCTGCCTATATAAAGCATCATTGGTATACTTTAAATCAAGCAAAACACGGTCTGTAAAAGCGAGTAACTCTTTTATTTTATCGTTAAGCAGACTTCCTGAAGTATCAAGACAGGTGTTTATTCCCGCATCCTTGCATAGCGCAAACAGCTCTTTAGCAAACTCGGGCTGCAATAACGGCTCACCACCTGAAAGGGTTATGCCACCCGCCTTACCAAAGTATTCGCGGTAATGTGTGGCTTTAGTGAATATCTCCTCGGCAGTATAAGCTTCACCCGCCGTGCAGTCCCATGTATCGGGGTTGTGGCAGCATTTGCAGCGCAGATTACAGCCCTGCAAAAACACTACAAATCGTACGCCGGGGCCATCTACTGTGCCAAGGCTTTGTATAGAGTGAACTCTACCGTTTATAGAATTGCTCATATTGTTGTATGGAAGGTGCGGCTGATAACCTCACGCTGCTGCTCGCGCGAGAGCTTGTTAAAGT
>CAZIXG010000099.1:0-977 GCA_964543305.1 uncultured Ruminococcus sp. | reverse complement strand
ATACCGTCACGGCAGTCATCATAGCTAAGCTTTGCCACAGAGTTGAGTGAAGCAAGCGCGCCGTTTTCTTCGCGATTGTGCATCGGGTTAGCACCAGGTGCAAAGGGCATAAATGCTTTTCTTCCGTCAGGTGTGGCGCCTGTATGCTTACCGTACATAACATTAGATGTAATAGTAAGTACAGAAAGGGTGTGCTTTGCATCGCGGTAAGCAGGAGTTTTGCGAAGCTCGGTAATAAACAGATGTGTTAAATCCTTAGCAATAAGGTCAACTCTGTCATCATCGTTACCAAATTTGGGGAACTCGCCAACAGTTTCAAAATCAACAACAAAGCCGTTAGTATCCTTAATTGGGTGAACATCTGCAAACTTTATAGCACTAAGTGAGTCTGCGACCACAGAAAGACCTGCAATACCGAAAGCCATAAGGCGCTCAACCTCGGTATCGTGAAGTGCCATTTGTGTTTTTTCATAGGCATACTTATCGTGCATATAATGGATAATATTCATCGTATTTACATATAAATGAGAAAGCCATTCAATGTAGATTTTATAACGCTTCATAACAGTGTCAAAGTCAAGCTTATCACTGTAAAGAACGGGCATCTGAGGGCCAATGTGAATTCCGCTTGTGGTATCATAGCCACCGTTAATAGCAATAAGCAAAAGCTTTGCCAAATTGCAACGCGCACCGAAAAACTGCATCTGCTTGCCAAGAGTCATAGCGGAAACGCAGCAGGCAATGGCATAGTCGTCCCCGTGAAGCGGGCGCATAATATCATCATTTTCATACTGAATAGAATCGGTGTCCGCTGAAACCTTTGCACAGAATTTCTTAAAGTTTTCGGGCAGGGAAGTAGACCACAAAATTGTAAGGTTAGGTTCGGGTGAGGAGCCAAGTGTATAAAGGGTGTTAAGAATGCGGAAGCTGCTCTTAGTAACAAGAGTTCTGCCGTCAATACCCATACCGCCGACTGC
>CAZIXG010000098.1:0-4777 GCA_964543305.1 uncultured Ruminococcus sp. | reverse complement strand
CAATATGGACCTTATTGCAGGGCTTCCAAGGGATACTATAGATAGCTTTAAGCTAACAATAGAGGATATAATAGCTTTAAACCCCGAAAGCGTTACGGTGCATTCGCTTTCTATGAAGCGAGCCTCAACGCTTAACACAAGCGGTGAGCACTCTGAAATAAAGCGCGGCGCCGAGGCTTCGCAGATGGTAAGCCACGCCCGCAAAAGGCTCTCTGAGGTGGGTATATTGCCTTATTATATGTACCGCCAGAGCAAGACTGTGGGAAATCTCGAAAATGTGGGCTATGCAAAACGCGGCTTCGAGGGGCTTTATAATGTATATATAATGGACGAAACCCACACAATACTTGCGTGTGGTGCTTCTGCAGTTACAAAGCTGAAGGACCCCGTTTCAGGGCAGATAAAGCGAATATTTAACTATAAATATCCGTATGAATATATAAGCGGATTTGACGAACTTATGTCCCGTAAAAAAGGAGTAGGTGAATTTTATGGTAAATACTTTAAAGGCGATAAATAGTGCAGTTGTCGGAGATGTTAAAGGGTTTATTAAAGAGTGTAACGAGGCGTACATTAAAAATATATCGGAAATTGCTCAGAGGATTGCCGCTGATGATGATCTTATAATAATCGCGATAGCAGGTCCTTCAGGCTCTGGCAAAACCACTACCGCGCACATTCTCCGCGATAGGCTTGAGGCTCTGGGTGAGGCAACGGCAGTAGTATCCTTGGATGACTTTTATCTGCCTGCCGAAGGGCTTCCGCTTTTACCTGATGGCAGCCGCGATATTGAATCGGTAAACGCCCTTGATATCCCGCTTATAAAGCAGTGCTTTGAGGGGATAATCAAGCTTGGCAAAACATATCTTCCCGAATATGATTTTAAAACAAAATCGAGAAAGCCACAAGCAAGGCTTCTCGATATAGGTAACCACGGTATAGTTATTGTTGAGGGGCTTCACGCTATGAATCCTCTTATTACAGATTTAGTACCGCACAGAAATATTCTTAAAATATATATCAGCGTAAACCGTTCTGTGGAAAATGAAAACGGCGTTCAGCTGCTTTCGAGCCGTCAGGTAAGGCTTGTAAGAAGGGTGCTTCGAGATGAGCAGTTCAGGGGTGCTACCGCGCAGGAAACCTTGCATTTGTGGAATAATGTGATAGATGGCGAGGCTAAATATCTCTACTGCTTTAAAAACACCGCCGATATTCGCCTTGCAACCTTTCATCCCTATGAGCTGGGCGTCTACCGTGAGCGCTTTTGTAAAATGAGACATAGCGTGAGCAAAAACACTCCGTGCTATAAATATTTCATTGATACAGTAAATGCGCTTGAGCAATTTTGCGCTGTGGATAGCGCGCTTGTACCTGCCGATGCGCTCATAAGGGAATTTATTGGTTGATAACCGATGCATTGGTGTGCTAAAATAAAACTGTAAATTTATCAGGAGGTTATAATATGGGATTTTTTGAAGATGCTTTAAACAAAACTAAGGAAGCGCTTGATGTGGCTTATAAAAAGACCGAGGAGGTTGTTACCGCTGAAAAGCAAAAGCTTGATATAAGCGCTATTAAATCAAAGCGTGAAAAGGATTATGCGGCTCTTGGTAAAATCTATTATGAGGCTATAAAGGACCAAGAGGAGCTTTCTGATGAGGTTAAGGCATTGGTGGATGCAATAGGTGAAAAAAGTGCCGAAATAATCCGCCTTAACCGCGAGGTTCAGAATGCTAAGAATAAGCGCATCTGCCCTAATTGCGGTGCTAATATAGATATAAGCTCTGCATACTGCAATTCCTGCGGCGCAAAGCTTGATGAGTAACAGTTTAAGGGGATAAAAATGTCGGAAGTTAAAATTGGCATTATTATTGCCGATAATGATGAATATAGCCCGTTTTTAGAGGCAGTGAGTGAATTTTCACCAAAACAGTATAAATATTTTAACCGAAGCGCCATAAGCTTTGATTTATCGGGCGCCAAGGTTATATGCATCAACTGCGGTATAGGCAAGGTCAATGCCGCAATTGCAGCCGCTCACCTTTGTGATGCAGGGGCTACATATATATTGAACTTTGGCCTTTCGGGCGGTATAAGCGGCGTTAGAAAGGGTGAAACTGTGCTCCCCGATATGTTTTTAGAGCACGATTTCGACCTTACAGGCATTGGTTATAAGCCCTGTGAAAAGCCAAACCAAAAATATATGTATAATGTGGATAAGCAACTTTCAGATATCGCGCTTTCCGTTTTAGGTCAGGTGCCACGCGGCACTGCAGTTAGCGGAGATAGATTCATCTGTGCCGCTGCCGACCGCGATTTTCTAAGCCGCACCTTTGGCGCTACCAGCTGCGATATGGAAACTGCGGCAATAGCCGCCGCCTGCGATATGGCGGGTGTTCCGTTTTTAAGTGTCCGCCGCGTGTCCGATGATGCAGGTGAGGATGCATATTCAAGCTATAATGATATGAATGTTAATGACGGTATGACCTTGGCTCAGGTATTTTTAAAGGTACTAACGGCCATATGCGAAGGAGTATAAAATGTCGGAAAACAAAAGAAAACAGCAAAGCTTTGAATACGGCGCAATAATACTGCTTTGCTCAACCTTGCTTGTTAAGGTTATCGGCGCAATATTTAAAATACCTCTGTCCAGACTTATAGGTGACTTAGGCTTTGGATATTTTGATTCAGCCTATCAGCTTTTCACCCCTATTTACACTCTTGCAATGGCGGGACTTCCTATAGCAATTTCGCGCGTTGTTGCTGAGCGTATTCAACAGGAAAGATACCGCGATGTGCGAAAGGCACTCAAGGTTACTAAAAAGATATTTTTAATAACGGGACTTTTGGGCTTTGTTATTATGCTTTTGCTTATTTACCCGTTCGTTAGTTTAACGGATGCTACGGGTAAAACGGTATATAGCCTTTTTGCGATAGCACCGTCACTGCTGTTTTGCTGCATAATGTCTGCTTATCGTGGGTATTATGAGGGGCTTCGCAATATGTATCCAACAGCGGCAAGCGATGTTATAGAGGCGCTTGGTAAATTGATACTCGGCTACGGCTTTGCCTATTTAATTATGAAATTAAGCGGGGATGTGGCATTAGCTGCCGCGGGAGCTATGCTTGGTATTATGGTCGGTGGCGCCGCTTCGGCAACTTTTTTAACACTGCGCTATAAGTTTAAGGGTGATGGAATTACTGAGCATGAATTAGCCGCCGCACCCGAGCCTGAGGACAGTAAAACAATTGCAAAAACCATAATAATGATTGCAATTCCCGTGGTGCTCGCTTCACTTGCAAACAGTGTGTCATCTTTAGTGGATGTTTCTATGGTTAAATGGCAGCTTACAAATATGATGGGTGAGTATGCAGGGGAAATAAGGGATATGTATAGTGCTTCAATAGCCGACTATAATAAATTTCAGGCATCCGCTCTCACAAATGATGAGCTTCCCACCTTCCTTTACGGTATACGCGGAAAGGCGTTCACACTTTATAATCTGGTTCCAACAATAACCTCGGTTTTAGGTGTAAGCGCGTTGCCTGTTTTAACATCCGTTTGGGCGAAGGGCAAAGGGGATAAAGCTCAAGTTAAGCGCAGTATAGAATCAACTATGAAATTTACAGCTTTAATCGCTATGCCTGCAGGATTTGGCTTTGCATTTTTAGGCTCCGAGATAATGAGCCTTATGTATAACACCGTAGCATCGGTTGAAATCGGTGGCGTAATGCTTCGAATTTATGGCTTGGCTGCTATTTTTGCGGGCCTTGCAATACCGATGATAAGTATGCTTCAGGCAATCGGTAAAGAAAAAATTTCTTTGCGAAATGTTGCTATAGGCGCAGCGCTTAAGGTTGTTGTTAATTTTATTTTTGTAGGTATTCCATCAATAAATATTAAAGGCGCCGCTATAGGCACATTTGTTTCCTATCTGTTCATCTTTATAGCAAATCTTTTATCACTTATAAAATACACAGGTGTTAAACCAAATGTCTACAAGACACTGATTAAGCCCTTTATCGCGGCGGCGTTATGTGGAGTTTCAACCCTTGTGTTAGACCTTAGCTCTTTTGGAAAATTAGGAACGGTAATAGAGATTGCAGTAGCAGCAGTTGTGTATTTTATAGTTCTTATAATATTCAATACCTTCGAGCCCGAGGATATTCTTTCATTACCTAAGGGTGAGAAGCTGCTCAAACTTCTCACAAAGCTTAAATTTATAAGGTGATTTTATGCAAAATGCATAAAAAAATACCGATATTTTCAACAAAAGTTGAAAATATGCTTGAATTGGTTGATTTTTCAATTCGGATGTGTTAAAAATATATAGTAAGGCTTAAAGTGATTTTTAAGCATTTCAATTAGCGTTTAGATTTTCAAAATTTTTAGGAGGTTCTATAATGAACAAAACAGAATTAGTAGCAGCAGTTGCCGCAAAGGCAGATATTTCTAAGAAGGATGCTGAAAAGGCAGTAGCAGCAGTTATCGATGCTGTTGTTGATACCCTTAAGGCTGGCGAAAAGGTTCAGCTCGTAGGCTTTGGTACTTTTGAAGTGCGTGAGCGCGCTGCAAGAACAGGCATCAATCCCCAGACAAAGCAGACCATAGAGATTGCCGCTTCCAAGAATCCCGTATTCAAGGCTGGTAAGGCTCTTAAGGATGCAGTTGCAAAGTAATTGAAAACTACTTAAAAAGGGCCGCCTTAAAAGGCGGCTCTTAATTTTTGGTGATATATATGAGACTGGATAAATATTTAAAGGTTTCCCGCCTTAT
>CAZIXG010000097.1:0-4800 GCA_964543305.1 uncultured Ruminococcus sp. | reverse complement strand
GGACATCGGCAAACAACACAGGCTTACCCGTCATATACTTAAATATCTGCATGGTCAGCGCGCCGTCCATATCCGATTCGGTAGCCGCTACGATAGGTTCGTGTTCACCGTCCATATCATAAGGATCATTCAGGAAAGCTTCAGCAAGGTCGACCGTAACATACCAATCGGTCAGATCCCCGTGTGCCTTAATACCAACAAAATCAAGCCCACGCTCATCAATAATATTTCGCAAACCATAATAAGAGCGTATCTGGGTTTCGAGCTTTTCAGGCGTGAAGTTAGAATTATTATATCCAACCTTTCTTGCGTGCTCTTCAAGCCACAGCCTTGCTTTTTTTACCTTTTTATCGGGAATTTTCTCGCCGTAACGAACAATATCATACTGCTCAATATCCTCAACATCTATGCCAAACTGTTTTTGCCATTGGTCAAGATTTGCAACTGCGGTATACATTCCCATCGGTCTACCACCGAAATTACCGTATGTATTTCCGCGAAGTCTTCCAACCGAGGCAGCCGCGCGAATAAATGTCATTACACGACACAAAACCGACTGATCTTCAATCTTACCCCATATTCTTTCATATTTAACACCCAATTGGTCAAAAGTACCGGCAGCAGCCATCATTCCGACCATTCCACATTCAGATGGATGAATATTACAAAACAAAATATACGGACCGGGTGCGTAATTAGCAGCAACTGCACTAAACTGCGGATAGCACCAGATTGCATAATTAAAGATTGTAAGCTCAACGCCCGCATCCTTAAGACGCATAGCTTCCTCTTTGGCGGCGGTATTTGAGTTGATTGGAGCCCTACCGGCAACAACCTCGACAACACCTGTTGCTTCGAGCGCCTGCTTAATGTCGTTTTGATACTTCATATTCATATCAAGCTGTGTCTCGTGGAGATACGGTCTGCCATCTGACATAGTCAATAATCCAACCTTATATTTTTTCATAGACTAAAACTTCCTTTAAACATATTGGAATAATTTCTTTCAGTTTCTTCCATTAAGGTGAATACAGTATTCATAGTTCTCAGCTATAATTTTATTTATACTATACTCAAAAATCCCGTTTTCGTTGCTTGAAATTCTGCGACTGCACAAAAGCGGTACTCCTACATCGACATTCAAAAGCTTGGCTTCCAAAAAGTTAGCGGTAGTTGCACTAAGATATTCGGTAGCCTCTGACATAATAATACCGTACTGCTTTTCTAAAAAGGAGTAAAGGCCCGAAAAAGTTCCTGCGAATTTTTCTAAATCAGGGGTTTGACCAGCCTTTAAATAATTAGTCATAATCGCTATTGGAGTATCATCTGCACACTGCAAACGCTGTATTTGATAAACCTCTTCACCGTCATCTAAGTGAAGTGCCCGCGCAACTGTTCCTGTGGCACGCACCTTGCGGATATCAATTTCTTTAGCAAAAACACGATACCCTTTAGCAATTAGCGATTCTGTAATAGAACTTATATGATTCAGATTTTGCACTGTGGATTGGTCTAAAACCTCTGTTCCTCTGCCTTGTGTAACCTTTATATATCCCTCAGACACCAAAATACCAATTGCGCGTCTTATTGTGGTTCTACTTACACCAAATTTTTCTTCTAATTCGGGCTCGGTAGGCAGAAGTGAGCCAACGGGATATATTATATCTTTTATTTGTTTTTTTAATGTTTGATAAACCGTTTTATAAGCAGGTATCGATGACATAAAATTCCCTCACATCTAATTTTCTTACCCTTATTTTATCAAACTTCAAAATAAAGAGCAAACGATTTTATATTACAGTATAGCAACCGTCAATAACAATATTACTGCCCGATGTATATGTGGAAGCATCAGATGCAAGATAAATAACCGCACCGCCAAGCTCTTCGGGTTTGCCCATTCTTCCAAATGGAATTTTGCTAACCCATGCATCTTTCCAGTCCTGACGAACTTCCTTGATCATATCCGTAGCTATATATCCTGGACTTATGCAGTTAACTCGTATATTCTTATCCGCCCATTCAATTGCTAAAGATTTAGTCATTTGAATTACTGCCGCTTTAGAAGAATTATAATGGGTATGGCTTTGAGGAACATTAACTATCAAGCCTGACATAGAAGCAGTGTTTATAATAGAGCCGCCTTTGTTCTGTGAAATAAGATATTTTGCAAATGATGTTGCCACATAAAATACACCATTAACATTAACATCGAGCACCTTTTTCCATCCGTCAGGGGTAATTTCAAGTGCAGGAGTGTGTGGTCCAATGCCTGCGTTGTTGAACAATATATCAAGCGTTCCCATAGCGGCAGCTGATTTATTTACCGCATCTGCAACCTGCTCAGGATCTGTAACATCACAAACAAATGCACTAGCACGAACACCATATTCCAAGGCAATCTCCTTTGCAACCTCAGTTGCATCAATAAGATCCCAAAGCACAATATCTGCACCTGCATCTGCAAGATAGGTAGCAACAGATTTTCCTATTCCGCGGTAACCTCCGGTAATAACCGCTACCTTACCTTTTAAACTAAAAATATCGTTTTTCATATTTATCGTTCCTTTCTAAAAGAAATTAGTGTATTGTATATCCGCCATCAACAACCAGATTTTCACCGGTTATCATATTTGATGCATCACTGGCCAAGAACAATGCCGCGCAAGCAATTTCCACAGGCTGACAATATCGCCCTGCCGGTGTGTTATCAATTGTTTTAGTGCGCCGCGGCTCTTCATACCAAAAACCTTCGGTCATGGGAGTTTTAGTAACGGTGGGAGATATTGCGTTAACCTGTATACCGTATTTGCCCCATTCATATGCCAATGATTTTGTCATAGAAATAACGCCTGCTTTAGATGCGCTGTATGCCACATGCTTATCTATAGAAACAATGCCTGCCTGAGAAGCAAGGCTTATTATTTTTCCACCGCTTTCAGCCTTAATCATCTCTTTACCAAAGCGCTGTGACATATAAAAGGTTCCTGAAAGATTAATGTTGATAACCTTGTTCCAAGTTTTTTCGGACATTTCTTCAGCCCACTCAATATCTCCAACGCCTGCACTGTTAACAAGAATATCAACCTTGCTATGGTCCGATATTATCTTTTCAGCAAGTGCATTAACCGATTCGGCATTCGAAATATCGACCTCGTATCCGTAAGCATTAAACAGTTTGCTTGCGGCTTCCTTTGCTTTTGCTCCGTTTAAATCGCAAACGCACACAATAGCACCTTTTTCGCTAAAAAGCTCCGCTGTTGCTAAGCCAATACCCGAAGCTCCACCGGTAATAACCGCAACCTTCCCATCAAGACGAAAATCAGTTTTACAAGGATTGCTAACCATTTATATCAACCTTTCTTTTTTCGGCCTGCATATATTCACCAAGCTCAGCCGCTATTTCGTTTATATGAGTAAACATACCAAAAAGCCTGTCATATTTACGAACCGCATCTAAATGCGGCAAATAAAGTTTTTGGACACATTGCAGTTTGTGTATAGGCGAATAATCGTTCCAAAGACCAATTCCGCGTGCTGCGATTGCCGCCGCTCCTAGCGAAGCTGCGTCCTGATCGATATTGCTTTTTTGCACCGGCATATTAAATACATCTGCAAACATCTGCATCCAAAACGGACTTTTGCTTCCGCCACCGCAAAACAGGATGCTATCTGATAACTCGACCTTTTCTTTTAGATATTGTAACGACATCCGAAGATTTAACGCAATACCTTCCATAGCGGCGCGAACCATATCTGCACGAGTGGTACCAAGATGAAGTCCCACATAAGCGCCTCTTATGTGTATGCTTTTATCCTGTGAAGTACCTCCGGCAAGACTTGGATTAAATAAAATGCCATTTGAGCCAATTGGAACGCCTTCTGCAATAGCATCCATTTTTACATAAATATTATCATCAGTATCATCAGCAAATAAAACATCGCGCGCCCAGCGCAACGAGCTTCCACCGGCAAAAATAGAAAACGCTGAGGTAAACATCCCTTCTTGTATGTGCGCAAAAACATACGGTTTTTTCTTAACATCCAATACAGGTTTTTCAGAATTTACAGGAATCCAGCTTGACGAGCCGAGAGAAACATATGCCTTTCCGTTTTGAACGCCCACTGCGCCAAGTGCCATGCATGCATTATCAACGCCGCCGCAAACCACCTTGGTGCCGGCACACAATCCGGTCTGTCGTGCGGCCTGTTCGGTAACGGTACCTATAATCGTATGTGATGCAACAGGAGTTAAGAATATATTTTCACTGAGCCCTGCCGCATATAAAAACTCAACCTTCATACAGCCTGATTTTAAATCATATGCGCCTGTACCTGAAGCATACGAAAAATCAGTAGCAAGCTTGCTTGTCAGCATAAAATTGATATAATCCTTTGAACCGAGCACATAGGATGTTTTTTCAAAAATATCAGGTTGGTGTTTCTTAAGCCACATCAATTTAAAAATTGAATAACACGGTGCAGGAAAACCATTTCCTGTTGTTAAATACCAGTCATCACGGTCTACTACAGAGAAAAATTCTTCAACCTCATCCTCTGCACGAGTATCAGACCAGATAGGCACCTGACTGAGTAATGGGCGATTATCACAATCCATAGGAATTGCTACCAGACTTGCCCCCGATAAAGAAACGCACTGAATCTCTGATGCATCTGTTTTTGTTTCATTAAGTAACCTTTTGGTGCTTTCACAAATTGCTTCCCACCAATCCTCCGGTCTTTGCTCATGCATTGAAGGTGCGGGATAAAAAGTATCATATTCAATAAAAATCTTTGATA
>CAZIXG010000096.1:0-4904 GCA_964543305.1 uncultured Ruminococcus sp. | reverse complement strand
CTTGCAATGCCGAAGCCTGAGCGTCGGTCACATCCTCGCCATAAAGCACGGTTACAAACTGACTGTCACCCTTACTCATCTTCTTAACAAGCTTAAGTGCCGCCTTTTCAAGGTCGGTATCTGTGTGAACTATCTTGCCGTTAAGAAGCGCCATTATCTCGCCCTTGGTTATCTTCTGACCGTCAAAATCAGAATCGCGCGCCGCAAAGGTGAGCTGACCTGTGGAAATACGCTCAGCCGCCTTTTGCATTTCGATGGCATTTGCCTCGCTATCAGCACCTTCATCGAATGAAAGCATAGCGGTTATACCCTGAGGAATAGTTCTTGTGTGAAGCACTATCACCTTGCGGGTTGCTATCGGAATAGCCTGCTCCGCCGCCATAATAATGTTTTTATTGTTAGGCAAAACAAACACTGTTTCTGCGGGAGTGCTCTCAATAGCCCTCAATATATTATCGGTGCTGGGGTTCATTGTCTGACCGCCCGAAACGATGGTATCAACACCAAGGTCACGGAAAAGCTCTGCAATTCCATCACCCGCACAAACCGATACAAAGCCTACAGGCTTTGTTGGCTCAACAGGCTTGATGGTCTCGCTAAGGTCTGCGGTCTTAGCGGGAGTTTTTTGCGCGTTCTTGGCATCGTGCTTAGCGCGCTCATGCTGGTCGCGCATATTCTCCACCTTCATATTAACAAGTGAGCCAAAGGTGAGACCGCACTCAAAGGCATTGCCTGGGTGGTCGGTATGAACATGAACCTTAATGATTTCATCATCATCAACCACAACAACGCAGTCGCCTATTGATTCAAGATATGCACGAAGCTCGCTAGGCTGCTTTTCGCACTCGGGGTTGCGGTTAACTATAAACTCGGTACAGTAAGTAAAGGTTATTTCGCCATCAAACTCACCCGCAACATTTCGGGATTCATTTTCCTCTTTCGGCTCATCAGCTGCGGCAGCATTATTAGATGCTATAATAACACCATCGCGGAAAACCGACATCATACCCTCTAAAATAAGCACAAAGCCCTTACCGCCCGCGTCTACAACCCCTGCCTTTTTAAGCGTGGGGAGAAGCTCGGGTGTTTGTGCGAGCGCCTCATTAGCGCCATTAATTGCGGCTTCAAATACTGCCAAGGCATCTGCGCCGGATTCCAGCGCCTCATTGGCCTTTTCGCCCGCAACGCGCGCTACTGTGAGTATTGTACCCTCGGTGGGCTTCATAACAGCCTTGTATGCCGCCTCAACACCCAAGGTGAATGCCTTTGCAAGATTTTCTGCGGTAACACATTCATCATCGCCAATGCCCTTTGCAAAGCCGCGGAAAAGCAGTGAGGTAATAACACCTGAGTTACCTCTGGCACCGCGAAGCAGAGCCGAAGCGTTAACTGAGGCTACCTTACCTGCAGTAGCACCCTCAAGCTTTTCAAGCTCGCGAACAGAGTTTGCAATGGTCATAGACATATTGGTGCCCGTATCACCATCGGGTACGGGGAAAACATTAAGGTCATCTACCTGCTTGCGACTGTTGGAAAGATTATTTGCAGCAGATATAATTGCATCACGCAAAATATTTCCGTTAAACAAAAATGAACACTCCTTTATTAAAACAAAGCGGATAATTACTCTTTTATACCGTCTACCTTGATAGATACTTTATTAACGGTAATTCCTGTTACTTCCTTCACCACATACTGAACCTTTTCAGTAATGCTTGCGGCGATGGCATTGATATTCATACCATAGGTCACCATAATATGAATAACAACATCTATCTCGTCGGCATTGCCGATTACCTTTATGCCTGTATCAAGGGACTGGTCCTTACCAAAAAGACCGGTTATGCGCTGACGGTTTGTGTTGGGCATCATACCCACTACGCCAAAGCAGGAGGTCACCTCATGACCGATAAGCTTTGATAAAAAGCCTTCGGTAATTGTTATGGTGCCTGTTCTGGTTTCATAAGCTATCATAATAAGTCCTCCTAAATTTAATTGAATATATAATTTTCTATCGAAAAATAAATATCACTGCTTGAAGCGGTAACGCCCTCGGTTATATCTGAGCTATAAAACAAAAGTCCGTTTCTATAGCACACAGGTATCTGCGGCATTTCGGTTATAAGCGTTGCCGCAAGGTCCCCCGCTGTGCACTCGCCCGAGTGGTATGCCTTCATCATTGCCGTGGCATTGCTTGCTACCGTAGTATTAGCGCCCTCGCTGGCATCGGTCTGCTCATCGCTTTGAGCGGTGGTGTCGATAGTCTCAGTTTCAGTATTAGTCGTACCGCTTACGCCGTAAGCCGCGCTGCCGCCCGCTACCACAAGCGGACTTAAATCCATATTGCCAAGCACACGAATCTCACCAAGGTAAAGCTGGAAGCCGCCTGAGGCGAGAGCCTGCAGGTACTGCTCGTAGCTGCGCTCAACCACCTTGATTTCAATTCCTGCCGCCTTGCACTGGCTTGCTATCAGATTTGCCGCCAGCACCCGCGATTCATTTTCGGAATTAACCAACAATGTGAACGAGGGGTTGTTTCCTGCCGAGTTGCCATAATATCCATCGGCATTCATACTATTGTAACCTATTTTTGCTAAATTTTCAACTGTTATTTGTGTATTTGCCTTTTTATCTATGGATTGCATAGGCTGCGCATCGGCAAAAGCAGGGTTATAAAATCCGCTTGCAGGCGTGGCGTTATTATAGTACGCCGCCTGACATATCACCGCGCGGTCAAGCGCTGAGGATATGGCATAGCGCATTTCCTTCGTGGCAAGCGAGCCATAGGAGCTGTTTATTCCTATATATACAAGGTGATTTAAGTTCACATCGGTTTTTTTGCCGCTCATCCTCACTATGTTGCCGTCTGATATATCGGTATAGTAAAGCTCGGTGGTGCCCACCTCAACATAGTGCGCGGTTGAATCGTGGTCGGGAGCGTTTATAAGGTTTATTTTTGTGACACCTCCCCGTTTTCCATAATAAACGGGATTTATCTCCAAAAATTTTCTATCTGCACTTAAAACATATCTGCCGCAGCCCGTTGGCGGAATTTCCACACCATCGGTATCGGCAGTGCCACCCGTACCCGATTTTAAAATCGGCAGGTCTAAAAGGTTTATAAAATAAGGATCATATTGAGTAAGGTTAAATACCACCGTTTTGGAATCGATAGCAGAAACCGAGGCTATCTCATATAGCTGAGCTGCGTAATCAGAATCCGATTCACGCGCGTAGTTATAGGTATAAACCACATCATCTGCGGTAACATATGTGCCATCCGAAAACATTGCGCTTCTTAGCTTTACGGTGCACACCTTTCCCTCAAGCTCAACACTTGAAGCCAGACAATAGCTCACATTAAACTCATTATCTATTTTCACAAGCGGGTCAAAAAGCAGTAATGATAACTGGCGGTTAGAGGAGGTAACGGCGGTATAGGGGTTAAAGGTATCGCCGTAAGAATAAAGCAGATTTATCGTTTTGCCGCCCGAGGCAGCGCCCTGCTCATCGGGCTCGTATGCACTGCCGCCAGCTTGCGCATCCTTGCAGCCCGCAAGGGATAAAAGCATACAAAGCATCAGCACAAAGCATATCGCCTTTTTCATACCGCTCACCACCTTTTAAAAAATTTTCTATCACTCGTTTATATATACCGCCTTTGCCAACACAGCAAGACCTGTGTTCTGGTCGCATTCGAAAATGCAACCGTTTAGCATACATTTTCCGCTTTCCTGCTCAAATTTTGCCAAAGCTCCATCACGAAGACGGTTTATTATAATATCATTTTTTACACCAAGCACCGAATTTATAACCCCTGTCATACCAAGGTCGGTAATATATCCCGTGCCTTGCGGCAAAATCTGCGCATCTGCAGTTTGAATATGGGTATGTGTGCCGAAAACGGCAGTTACCTTGCCATCAAGATAAAAGCCCAAGGCGCGCTTTTCGCTTGTTGCCTCGGCGTGGAAATCCACAAAGATGAATTTTGCGCCGTCATTCTTTGCTCTTTCAACAAGCTCATCTGCCGCCAAAAATGGATTTGTTGCTTTCTGGCTTTCTAAATATATCTGCCCTGAAAGGTTTATAACGGCGGCAGAGTATCTTCCCATATCAACAAGACAGTAGCCGCTGCCATATGAAGCCTCGATATTGTGAGGGCGCAGCAAAAACGGATTTTCATCAAGAAGGCTGTGGATATCGCGGCGGCGCATAGTATGGTTGCCACCCGTTATAACATCGGCACCCGCGGCAAAAAGCATATCCGCGCTCTCAGGAGAAATTCCATTTCCCGCGGCGGAGTTTTCGCCGTTCACAATAACTAAATCTATGCCCTCTTGCCTTTTTATCTGCGGTATTAAACGAAGCGCCGCGGCACTTCCATCGGGCGCACAAACATCGCCCACCGCCAGCACTCTCATTTAATCACCGCCTCTCAAACACATATATATTAATAATACCATAAAATCACCATGAGTTCAATTAGATTTTGATAAATTAACTCATTATCACACATCTTGATTGATATTTTTCAAAAATCGCAAGTGAGCAAAAACGAGTATTTTAAAGAAAATGAGAGAAAAGACGAGATTTCGTTTTTTAAATTAAAATTTTTAAAAATATTTGTTGACAAACTTTTTTGGCTGTGGTATTATATTCGGGCACTAAAAGAAAGTTAGAATTTTTGGAGGTTTTGATTTATGTCTACATTTATGGCAAAACCTGCCGAGGTTCAGCGCAAGTGGTATATTGTTGACGCAGCTGGTCGTCCTCTTGGCCGCACAGCTGTTAAGGTTGCTGACTTACTTCGCGGTAAGGGCAAGCCTGAGTTCACACCCCATGTTGATTGCGGCGACTTTGTTGTTGTTATCAACGCTGAAAAGGCAGTTTTAACAGGTAAAAAG
>CAZIXG010000095.1:0-4916 GCA_964543305.1 uncultured Ruminococcus sp. | reverse complement strand
CCTTGAAAATATCGCCTGCGCCCATTGTTATGATAAGATCGCCCGCTGAGGCGCTTTCTATCATACTGTCAGCCAGTTCATCGTAATCGGATATAACACTGGCATCCTTCAACGCATTAGCAATTTCATCAGAGGAAACATTATAGGTGTTGGTTTCACGGGAGGCTACTATAGGGGTTAAAAACACCTTATCCGCTACAGATAGCGCGTCTATCATACCGCCCTTAAGCAGAGCTACACGCGAATAGGTATAGGGCTGAAACACCACTATCACATTTTTATAGTCAAGTGTTTTAGCGGCGGTGAGCGTTGCCTTTATCTCGGTTGGATGATGTGCATAATCATCCACCACAGTTATACCGCACTGTTCACCTATAAGCTCAAATCTTCTGCCCGCCCCAGTAAAACGGGAAAGCGCTTCGGCAATACCGCCTGCATCCACGCCCATATCATAGCACACCGCGAAGGACACAAGTCCGTTTAGCACATTATGCTTACCTGGGGCGTGCATTTCCACACTGCCCACCTTTTTGCCATCGCGCATAACATCAAAGCGGTAACCAAGCTTGCCCGCGCTTATATTTTCGGGGTAGTAGGTGTTACTGCTTTCGAAACCATAGGTTATAACCTTTGCAGGGATATCCAATACCACGCGGCGAACGCGCTCATCATCCCCAAAAGCATAACAGGTGTGCGACATCTCAACAAACTTTTTAAATGAATTTTCCAAGTTTTCCATTGTCTTGAAATAATCAAGATGGTCGTTATCAATATTAAGAAGCACCGAAACATCGGGTGAAAACTGCAAAAAGCTATCAACAAACTCGCAGGATTCACAAACGAGTGTTTCGGATGCGCCCGCAATGCACGCGGAATCAGCAAGTGGCAACTTGCCACCGATAACTGCATTAGGCTCGCACTTGTTAAGAAGTAAAATTTGTGTTATCATAGATGTAACGGAGGTTTTGCCGTGGGTGCCGCTCACACCTATCACATTACTATAACGGCGGGTTAAGGCACCTAAAAGCTCGGAACGCTCCATCAAGGGTATTCCCTTCTCACGCGCCGCTACCATTTCGGGATTATCATTAGGCACCGCCGCAGAATAAACCACAAGCTGTGCGCCCTTGATATTAGAGGTCTTATGCTCATTGTATACGGTAACGCCAAGCTCCCGAAGTCGCTTAACATTATCATTATCGCTTTTATCGGCGCCACTCACTTGGTATCCCTTGTGAAGCAGCAGCTGAGCCAACGGGCACATACCACTGCCGCCAATGCCTATCATATGGACGCAATTTATACCATCCAAATATTTATCATAACTGTGTTGTTTCTTCATAAAACACACTCCAAGCAGTATACTTATACTTATTATACTTCCTTTTGGCAAAAAAATAAACCTTTTTTTGGAAGAGGCTTAAAAATGAAGTTTCAATTACCTAAAAACATCCAATTTGTGCTTGATACTCTTTTAGAAAACGGACATAGCGCCTATATCGTGGGCGGCTGTGTGCGTGATTTGTTATGCGGTAAAACGCCGAGTGATTATGATATAACAACGAGCGCTTTGCCACAGGCTACACAGTCACTTTTTGAAAAAACGGTCGCCACTGGGCTTAAGCACGGAACAGTTACTGTAATTATCGGCGGCGAGCCCATAGAGGTTACCACCTTCCGCACAGAGGGCCCCTACCTTGATAGCCGCCACCCAGATAAAGTAAACTTTGTGGGTGATGTTAAGCAGGACCTTTCCCGCCGCGATTTCACTGTTAACGCTATGTGCTATAACGACCGCGAGGGGCTTATTGATATATTCGGCGGACTAGGGGATATTGAAAATAAAATTTTGCGCGCAGTGGGCGATGGTGAGACTCGTTTTCGCGAGGATGCTCTTCGAATTTTAAGGCTTTTCCGCTTTGCCGCAACTCTTAACTTCACAATAGATGATAACACCCTTAAGGCAGCACTTTCCTATGCGCCGCTTCTTGAAAGCATAAGCTGCGAGCGAATTTTAAGCGAGCTTAAAAAGGCCGCTTGCGGAGAAAATCTTCAAGCACTGTCTTACCTACTCGAGTGTGGCGGGCTTAAAAAATACGGTTTAGGCTCATGCGACCTTATACACATCAATAAACTAAGCAACGATGAAAACCTGCGGTTATTTGCACTGTTGAATCTTTCGAGCTGCAATTTAAAAGAAAGCATAAAAGCGCTTAAATGCAGCAATAAATTTGCAACTTACTGCGAAAAAATGGAAATATTGTGCAAAGAGCCACTAAGCACAAGCAAGGTGAATTTAAAGAAAAATTTAGCCCTTGCAGGTAATAAAATTTTATTTGATGCAACCTATTACTGCGAAGCCTTATTCGGTACGGATATGTCCGTTCAAAGGGATACAGTAAGGTCTATAATACTACAAAACGAGCCTTATCTTATAAGTCATCTCGATATATCGGGAGACGATATTTTAAGCCTCGGCTTCAAAGGAAACGAAGTGGGTGAAAAACTGCAAATTCTTTTAGATCGGGTTATTGAAGAGCCTGAACAAAACAAACGCGAAAAACTGATTAAATTAATAAGTAACTAAATTGCTTCAAGCGCCATAAAATGTACTGTAACATTTACGGCGCTTGATTTTTTATATGGCAGTGTGATGATATGAATATTTTAATTTTAGGCGGAGACGACCGTATGACGGTAGCTATGAATGAGCTTATAAAAAATGGCTTTAATGTTGATAGCTTAGGACTTTTTGAGCACGATAGCGGTGATATTAAAACGGCTGATGTTTTATTGCTTCCCGTGCCCACCACGCGCGACGGCGAGAATATTTTCTGCCCGCTCACAAACAGAAAATTACCGCTTGATTTAGTATACGAGGCAAAGCCAGATGCGCTTATTTTAAGCTGTGGATACAGTTTTCAAGATAAAAGGTACATAGACTATCTCACGCTGGATAGTTTTTGCCTTTTAAATGCGGTGCCAACAGCCGAGGGTGCGATATCGCGGGCAATAGAGGATACCCCGTTTTGCCTTTGGGGAAGCCGAGTGCTGGTTGTTGGAAACGGTAGAGTAGGCCGAGTGCTTGCAGAAAGGCTTTTAGCGCTTAAATGCGACCTTACTGTATCCGCAAGAAAGGCTTCCGACTTCGCACTTTTAGAGGCTATGGGAATAAAGCATATTCACACAAATACTGTGTGTGACTGCGCTGAAAATTTTGATATAATCTTCAACACTGTCGATGTTCCGATTTTCAAAGACCTTGAGGTTTTAAAAAACTGCTTTTTTTATGACCTTTCAACCAAGGGCTGCCTTGATTTTAATGAGGCGCGGCGGCTTGGTATAAAGGCTGCAAAGCTGCCCGGAATACCAGGTAAGGTGGCACCGCACACTGCAGGAAAAATCATAGCGCAAACGGTAACTGAACTTACACTACGAGGAGATGTAATATGGAACATATAACAGTTGGATATGCGTTTTGCGGCTCCTTTTGCACTATGAAGCAATCTGTTGAGGCTCTAAGGAAGCTGAGCCGTTTTGATATAAAGATAAAGCCAATTATGTCGGAAATAGTATACAACACAGATACCCGCTTCGGTAAAGCGCAGGAGTTTATTGATGAAATTGAAGCAATATGCGGCGAAAAAATAATCCACAATATTGCAGCAGCAGAGCCCATAGGCCCCAAAAATTTACTTGATGTTATCATCGTGGCGCCCTGCACAGGAAACACTATAGCAAAAATAGCACTTGGCATCACCGATACCCCTGTTACAATGGCGGTTAAGGCACATCTTAGAAACAACAAGCCTGTGGTTTTGGGAATTGCCACTAACGATGCACTTGGAGCGAGTGCCAAAAACATAGGTCTGCTACACAACACAAAGAACATATACTTTGTGCCATATTCTCAGGATGACCCACATTCTAAAAACAATTCGATTATATGCGATTTTGACTTAATACCGCAAACGCTGGAGGAAGCACTTAAGGGCAACCAGATACAGCCCATTATATTTTAAAAGCATCAAAGCTTGGAGAAAAACCATCAGGTTTTTTCTTATATTCGCTAGGTGAGTAGCCCGTTGCGGCTTTAAAGTATTTTGAAAAATAGTATATTGACTGAAAGCCGCAGCCCTCGGCGATTTCAGTGATATTTCTGCCGCTATATTTAAGCATTCGCTTTGCCTTAGAAATCCTTATTCGAAGCAGGTCTGCCTTAGGAGAAATGCCGTACACCTCATTATACACCGCGCAAAATCGGCTCACACTGTAGCCGCTAAGCTGCGCCATCTCTTTAAGCGACCACTGCTTTTCGGGGGAGAGATATAGCTCCTCACGAACGCGCTCCATTTTAGATGAAACGCCCTCCTCCTCATCAGAGAAAAGATAGGCTCTGTAGATATCGATTATCAATTCTCTTAGAATAAGGTCTATCTTTTCCTTATAGCCCTGCATTCCAAAGGAAATCTCTTTTCGTATCCTTTTAAGCGCGTGATTAAGAACTGTTTTATGCCCAACGGAAAAGGATTTGTTTATTGGAATAGGATATTTTTTTAAGAGCTCATCTATTTCACTGTTCTCATTGAAATAAAGCCAGTCATTAATGAAGCTATCCTGACTGCTGACAGCTCCGTGATAAATTACCGTTTTGGGAGGCATAATCAGCATATCACCCGCGTTTCCCTTAAGCAAGCTGCCATTTACCTCATATAAAAAATCGGTATAGAAATAATAAACAGAATATGTAGAGGAAACCTTTCTTGTGCAGAAAGTTCCTTTTTTATGCGAAAAATTGATATCAAATGACCAAGTTTCCATATCAACACCTCGAAAAGTAAGAAAATATAAAAATCTGAGCAAAAAATACATTTATAAATGCATTTTATCATAATAAAATATAAATATCAACTATT
>CAZIXG010000094.1:0-4956 GCA_964543305.1 uncultured Ruminococcus sp. | reverse complement strand
GAATAAAAGGATGCCGCCTGACCTGAAGAGGTTAACATTGCGGCGGTGCCGCCCTCCATCTCGCAAATCTTTGCAGCCACGCTATCATTGGTGGGATTTTGAAGTCGGGTATAAAAGTATCCTGAAGCCTCCAAATCAAAAAGCTTGCCCATATCTTCACTTGTGGCATACTTAAAGGTAGTGCTCTGCACTATCGGTATCTGGCGGGGCTCACCGTTTCCAGGGGTATAACCGCCCTGAACACATTTAGTTTCTATGTTAAAATTACTCATATTAAAACCTCCTATTTTAAAGTTAGTTATTTTTTACTTAAATATTCATCTATTGCTTTAGCAGCGGTTTTGCCCGCGCCCATTGCAAGAATAACCGTAGCTGCGCCAGTTACGGCATCACCGCCCGCATAAACACCCTGCTTTGTGGTCTTCATATTCTCATCCACCACAAGGCAACCCCAGCGGTTGGCTTCGATGCCCTGAGTAGTGCTCCTGATAAGCGGATTAGGCGAAGTGCCAAGCGCCATAATAACGGCATCCACATCGATTATAAACTCAGAGCCCTCTATAACAACAGGTCTGCGGCGCCCCGATGCATCGGGCTCGCCAAGCTGCATTTTTACACACTCAACACCTGTTACTCGACTATTTTCATCGGTAACAATGCGAACAGGGTTGCAAAGGAGCTTAAGCTCGATTTCTTCCTCTTTGGCGTGGTGAATTTCCTCACGGCGTGCGGGCATTTCCTCCTCACCGCGGCGGTAGATTATATAAACATGCTCAGCGCCCAGTCTTTTAGCACTGCGCGCGGCATCCATAGCAACATTGCCGCCACCTACAACAGCCACCGATTTTGAGTGCTTAATCGGTGTGTCATATTCAGGCAAATACGCCTTCATAAGGTTTATTCGGGTTAAGAACTCGTTGGCAGAGTAAACACCGACTGCTCCCTCTCCCTCAATGCCCATAAACATAGGAAGACCTGCACCCGAGCCTATAAATACTGCCTCAAAGCCCATTTCCATTATCTCATCAACCGAGAGCACTCGACCTATGACCATATCGGTCATAATCTTAACGCCCAGAGCCTCAAGACCTTTTATTTCGCTCTTAACGATTTCTTTTGGCAAACGAAATTCGGGTATTCCGTAGATAAGAACACCGCCAGGGGTGTGGAAGGCTTCAAATATTGTTACATCATAGCCTTTTTTAGCAAGATCGCCCGCACAGGTAAGACCTGAGGGGCCCGCGCCGATAACGGCTACCTTTTTGCCGTTTTTAGTGATTTCGGGCACTGTACGCTCACAGTTTTCTCTGTAATAATCAGCAGCAAAGCGCTCAAGGCGGCCAATACCTACGCTCTCACCCTTGATGCCGCGAACACACTTACCCTCGCATTGGCTTTCCTGCGGACAAACTCTGCCGCAAACCGCGGGCAGGGCGTTTGTTTCGTTTATAGTTTCATAAGCGCCCTTAAAATCGCCCTCTGCAATAAGCCTTATAAACTCGGGTATTTTAACATTAACCGGGCAGCCTGCAACACAAGGTCGTGTTTTACAGTTAAGGCATCTTTTTGCCTCAGCAATCGCCATTTCGGGGGTGTAGCCGAGTGCTACCTCATCGAAATTTTTATTTCTTACAGTGGGGCACTGCACAGGCATTTCTGTCTTTTTAGGTGATATATCAGCCATTTCCCTCTACCCCCATTCTGCAAGCGTGCGCTTCCTCCTCGCGGTAAAAGCTATTGCGGCGCTGCAATTCATCAAAATCAACGAGATGGCCATCGAAATCGGGACCGTCAACGCAGGCGAACTTAACCTCGCCCCCAACGCTAACCCTGCAGCCTCCGCACATACCTGTGCCATCTATCATAATAGGATTAAGGCTAACGATGGTCTTAATTCCCTTTTCCTTAGTGGCAAGGGACACAAACTTCATCATCGGTACAGGGCCTATTGCAATAACCAAGTCATAGGTATCGTTTTCGGTAATTCGATTTAAAACATTGGTTACAAAGCCCTTTTCGCCATAAGAGCCATCATCAGTGGTGATATAAAGCTTATGGCTCACCTTTTTCATCTCATCCTCAAGGATGACTATATCCTTTGAGCGGAAGCCTGCAATAATTGTGGTATCCACACCCATATTGTAAAGCGCCTTTGCCTGAGGATATGCAATAGCGCAGCCAACACCGCCGCCTATAACTATTGCCTTTTTAGGTGTGCCGAAGTGTGTGGGAACACCAAGCGGTCCCACAACATCCTGCACACTATCCCCCGCATTTAAAGCGGTAAGGCGCTTGGTTGAGTAGCCAATTGATTGCACCACTATTGTAACGGTGCCGCCTGCTCTATCAAAATCGGAAACGGTAAGCGGTATGCGCTCGCCCATTTCATCTATTCTCACTATAACAAACTGACCGGGCTCAACCTTGCGCGCGATAAACGGCGCATCCAAAGTGATGCTGGTAACCGCCTCATTCAGTTTTTTCTTTTCTAAAATTTTAAACAAATTAATCACCTAAAACCAACTTTTTCAATTCCTCGGCTTTATCGGTTTTTTCCCAATTAAAGTCGCTATCCTCTCTGCCCATATGACCATAGTTTGAGGTCTTGCGGTATATTGGGCGGCGAAGCTCCAGCTTATCTATTATTGCCGCGGGGCGAAGGTCAAATACCTTTGTTACCGCATTTGCAATAATCTCATCTCCCTTAACGCCTGTGCCAAAGGTATCCACCATAACCGATACTGGGCTTGCCACACCTATGGCATAAGCCAGCTGTACCTCGCACTTTTTCGCCAATCCTGCTGCTACTACATTCTTTGCAACATAGCGCGCGGCATAAGCGGCACTGCGGTCAACCTTTGTTGGGTCCTTGCCCGAAAAGGCGCCGCCGCCGTGGCGAGCCATACCGCCATAGGTATCAACGATTATCTTTCTGCCTGTAAGCCCTGTGTCGCCCTGAGGTCCGCCTATAACAAAGCGGCCTGTGGGGTTTATGTAAATCTTAGTGTTTTCATCCATAAGATTTTCAGGGATAATCGGCTTTATAACCTTTTCAAGAATATCACTTCTTAGTGTTTCAAGGTCGACACTCGCACTGTGCTGACTTGATACAACCACCGCATCAACGCGGGTGGGCACACCGTTATTATATTCAACCGTTACCTGAGTTTTGCCATCAGGCTGCAGATAGCTTAGCTCACCCGATTTTCTAACACTTGTGAGCTTATAAGCCATCTTGTGCGCCAAGGAGATGCTAAGCGGCATAAGCTCGGGTGTTTCATCACAGGCGAAGCCGAACATCATACCCTGATCGCCCGCGCCGTGGAGATTATACTCATCCTCATCGCCATCCTTAAACTCGAGCGAATTATCAACACCGAGCGCAATATCAGGTGACTGCTTATCAAGGGTTGTTACTATTTTGCAGGTGTTGCCATCAAAGCAGGAATCGCCGCCAGTGTAGCCAATATCACAGAGCACGCCGCGAATGATGGCAGGTATATCTACCTGAGCTGTGGTGGTAATCTCACCCATAACATTAACTATACCTGTGGTGCAGAAGGTCTCACACGCAACGCGTGAGTGCTTGTCCCCCGCGAGCATCGCATCGAGTATCGCATCGGAAATCTGGTCGCAAACCTTATCGGGATGCCCCTCTGTTACAGATTCAGATGTAAATAACATTTTAGACATTTTAAAATCCCCCATAAAAATCAAAGCCCCTTACCAAAAGATAAGCGGCTTTATAAAACCTCATCTTTCGGATTATCCGCAGGATTTAGCACCTTGAAAAATTCAGGTTGCCGGGTTTCATCGGGCCTGTACCCTCCGCCGCTCTTGATAAGGACTGATATATTTATTTGTCGAAAATATTCTACTACCATTATGCGTATTTGTCAACTGTTAATTTCTGTTTATCATCTGAAATTCTCCGTGTAATACGAATAAAATCATAAGCACAGCAATTATAAGCAGGATTAAAGCACAAATGCTAAGCGGTATAAACTTTTTAAGATCGGTTTTTTGAGCACTGCTGACACTCAGCCCTGTCTTTTTAAGCACGGTGGTTATGGGCTTGTAAATAACCATAGTTATCGCCGCATTTATAATGCCCTTTATAAGGTTAAACGGCAAAAGCAGAGTAGGTATCATAGCCGCAACATCGCCGCGCGCTACGCCCATATAAAACGGTGTTATAAATATATTTGCTACAAGCATCACGGCCGTCATTGCAAGCACCGCAGAAAAGCTGCCAAAAACAGCGCCCAAAAGAGTGTGACGGTATTTGTAAAAGATTCCGCAAGCAAATGTGAAAACTGCACTTGAAAGCGCGTTCATAATAAGACCGTAAACGCCCGTATCGCTTACCGATATGAACTCAAGCAGTGCCACTAAAACCGATGAAACCACGCCGTACAACGGCCCGTATAAAAAGGATATAACGGTGAGTATTGCGTCCTTAAAATCAAAGGTTAAAAAGCCTACCTTGAATTTAAATACAAACATACAAAGGTATGCTACCGCGCATAGCATAGCTACAACTGAAAGCTTTTTCAAATCAACTTTTTTCATATAAAGTCCCCCTAATCACAATAAAAACAGTCTTCGCTCCATTATTGTAATAAAATATGCACCGTTTGTGCCGTAATCATAATTTTCCAGCCTGTTTGGTTTTCGTTTTGGAAAATCTATATCTTATCCCTCAATAAAAAATCCCCACAAAAATGTGGGGGCGTAAAATTTATAGCATAAATTTTATCTTCTACCATCCGGACTATACCGTCGGCTTTGGGATTTCACCAAATCAACCCATAAATGGGCTCGCAGGCTTTACTGCCGGTGGGGAATTTCACCCCGCCCTGAAGACTATATCTTATTAATATTATTATACTGTTCTATGTTATACTTGTCAAGAACACAAGGAACAATACTTGCAGTATGATTATAATAGGCAGA
>CAZIXG010000093.1:0-4979 GCA_964543305.1 uncultured Ruminococcus sp. | reverse complement strand
CGCCCAAAAGCAAGCTCTTGGGGTTAGAGATAAGCGGACCAAAGTCGGTCATAGCGCCGATGCCTATAAAGATAAGGCAGGGATAAATGCAGGTCTTAACACCGATATAAAGGTAGTCAAGAAGACCGCCGTTAGCCATTATGAAGCCATAACTATGGTAATAGGGAGATGCTTCATCCATAAAGGCTTCCCATAATTCACCGTGATACATTTCTGCACCTGGGAGATTGGTAAGCAGCATACCAAAGGCAATACCTATAAGCAAAAGCGGTTCAAACTGCTTCTTTATGGCAAGCCATAAAAGCAAGAGTGAAATCAAAATCATAAGTAATGTTTTCCAGCCTGCGGCAACAGTGATATCTGCACCCAAAACCTGACTGAAAACGGTTGTGTCTTTTGTGAAGTTTTCAAATAACATAAAAAAGCCTGTGCTTTTAAGAAATTCGATAACTCTTTCTAAAATATCCATATTCTTCTCCTTAGTAAACGACCTTGAATTAAGCGATTACACAGAGAACTGCACCGCTTTCAACAGCAGCGCCCTTCTGAACTGCAACAGAAGAAACTGTGCCGTCACAAGGAGCCATAATTTCGTTTTCCATCTTCATAGCCTCAAGAATCATAAGCACATCGCCCTTCTTAACAGCGGTGCCTGCGGCTACCTTAACATCAAGAATATTGCCGGGCATCGGGCTTGCAACGGTCTCGCCGCCTGCGGGAGCTGCGACAGGTGCGGCAGGTTCTGCGGGTGCGGGAGCTGCGGGTGCTGCCTGTGGTGCAGGAGCTGCCTTAACCTCACTGGCGTCTATAGCCTCAAGTGTGATTTCATAAGCGGTGCCGTTTACGGTTACTTTATACTGTTTCATATTAATTACCTCTTTTTAAGATTTTTTATATTTTTTTGAATGAAATAACGCGGATAGCCGAAACATCTGCGCCTATTTCCTCGGCCGCTGCAGCCGTTACTGCCGCAATTATTTCCTGACGGTTTTCTATAACCGCATTCTGAACCGCGTTGGCTTTGACAGCCTTAGCCGGTGCCGCATCAGCCTGCTTATCGCCTCGTTTCACAAAGAAAAGACTCATAATTTTGCAGATTATTATTATGCAGATAAGGCCCACAAAAACAGTGCCTATTCCCATAACAACTACCAGCCAGTTAGGTATGTTTTCTGCCTGAAGCTGGATGCCCGATAAAAGATTTTTCAATATTTCCATTTTTTGCTTGCACCTCCCTAATATTTAAGCACTAAAAACCGCTTTTTGGCGGTAAAAACATTATTCAATTGAGAAAAATCCGATTCTCTCCCAATTGTACTTATTATATTACATATTTCAGCGAAAAACAATACATATTTTAACAAAATTTTAAAATCAATAAACCCAACACGCAAAAATAAAAATGTCATTCTGAGGAACGAAGTGACGAAGAATCTTTTGATTTTCAAGATTTTTCGCTCCGCTCAGAATGACATGGTCTTTAGAGATATTTTTATTAGTCAAATATAAGCTTCTTTATCGCCCGACTGCGGCAAAGCAGTGCCGTTCCCACACATGTGAGGATAAGCTCGGGAAGCATATAAGCGCCGTTATAAAGCAGTGAGTATATCCACACATTATCCCAGTCGCACCAAATATCAAAGATGAAAACTCCCGTGAAAAAGTGGCAAATGAAGCGCAAAAATGCGCCGAGTGCTACGCCCGCAACCACGCCCCAGACACCCTTTTTGCGAAAGGCGCCGCAGATGCCAAGCAGCGTGTAGGGAACAATATAATCGAATAAGAAGGTTGCCACCACCGCGGTGGTGGTAAGTCCCCAGCTAAGCACATCGCCAAAGCTTAAATAAAGCTGAGCGAGCGAATAAACAAACGCCGCGCCAAAGCCCCATTTTAGCCCCAGCATACAGGATATGAACGCTATCGGCACCATCGAAAGCAGTGTTATTCCACCGCCTAATGGCGCGTCTATTTTAATAGCGCTCAGCACCGTGGCGAGAGCTATCATAATAGCGCACAGTGTCACATTTCTGATGTCCCTGTTTTGTCTTGTTTTTTTGTCTTCCATTTTTACAAAATTCCTTTCTTAACTGACGAAAACAAAAAGAAAGCCGCATTACCTTTCGGTAATGCGGCATAGGCTTTTATTTTCCTACGGCGGCATTATCCGCATCAGGTTGTAGGTCGGAACCATAGCGCCTTAGCGCGGGTCCCCTCTCAGCCGAAGTTTCATTCAGCTCCCTGTTGCAAAAATAATAACATATTTTTCCACCGTTGTCAAGAAAAAAGCAAAATGCAGCGTATTATTAAAGCTCCATCTCAAAGTTGGGCTTTCTGAACCATATCCAACGCGCCGCGTCTGCACGCTGTTCATTGGTCATATTTTCAGCATTTTTTACTGTGTTGCCTGTGTAAACTCGCTTGGGAGCAAGCTTTATGCCCTTTGACTCAAAGTAGCCGCGCATAGCCTCTACCCTATCCTCAAAATTCTCATAATTTTTTGCAACAGGATTTGTCCAGCCAAGCTCGGAAAGCGCCAACAAGCGAACATTGGTTTTAAAATCAAGCTGCTCCTCGGTTCTCAACCACTCTGTCCACTGCGGCATTTCAAAGCCAAGAATATTTTCATCGCTTTCTATTCCGACATTTGTAAAGTTGTAGTTATACATCTTTGAAAGCGGTAAAACGCCGAAGCCATAGTCGGAATACATATGGCTTGACTGTGATAATATAACCTTTTTGCCATCGTTTATCCACTTGTGTGTATTATCAATGTTAGCGCGCAAGGTCCAATACTGACCTACTGCCTCAGGATCTAACTCATCACAAAGCATTTCGTTCCAGCCGATGGTTTTCTTACCCTTCGACTTAAGATATGAAATGATAATATTGTTGAAGTAGCGGTGAAGCTGAACATTGTCAGCAAGATTTTTCTCTTCCTTAAGCTTTTGACAAGCGGGGCAGTTATCCCAGTTTTGAGCTCTTACCTCGTCACCGCCGATGTGGAAATAAGGTGAGGGGAAGATTTCGCAAAGCTCGTCGATAATATCCTTTGCAAATTCATAAACCTCGGGCTTGGCGCAGCAGAGAATGTTGCCGAAAACGCCAAACTGATTTGCAACCTCTATCTCCTCACCTGTGCAGGAAAGCCACGGATAGCAAGCAATAGCCGCTGTAAAGTGACCAGGCATATCAATTTCGGGGATAACGGTTATGTTTCGTGCAGCGGCATACTCAACAATTTCGCGTGCCTGCGCCTGTGTATAGAAAAGTCCTGCACCGTATTCGCTTTCATCGCGTATCTCATAATGCCCTGTCATACCCTCCATAGCGAGCGAGGTTCCCTTTCTTTTAGTACCCTTATCGCTTGTGAGGAGAGGATATTTCTTTATCTCGATTCGCCAACCCTGATCATCTGAAAGATGCCAATGGAAACGGTTAACCTTAATCATTGTAAGATAATCGAGTATTCTCTTAATCTTGTCTATGCTCCAGAAATGGCGACTGCAGTCAAGCATAAAGCCGCGGTGAGAATAGTGTGGCTTATCTATAACCTCACAAGCTTTAAAGCTTTCGTTTCCTGCCCCCAGCTGAATAAGTGTCATAAAGCCATAAAGCGCACCCGCCTCTGAGGATGCTGTGATTTTAATATCCTCAGCATCAAATTCAAGCTTGTAGCCTTCCGCCTCAACACTATCATCCTTTATAAATGTGAGCTTGTTGGCCTTTGCCTCGTAAGCCTGCGGAATGAGATGGGTAAAGAGCTCTGTAACTCCCGCAAATTCACCGTATATAACGGTTTTGGTGGAGAAATAAGCCTTTTCATCAGATTCTTTTACTTTGTAGGGCTTTGGTATAATGTTTGCCATAATTTTTCCTCCTTAAAGGGTTGTCAAGTGTATAATACACCACTCCACCATTAATTGCAAGTATGAGTTGCATTAATTTTTATCAGCAATATTTATAACCGTCTTCCCCCACCTAATTGCCTTTTCTGCAAAGTCTGCCGCCCCACTCGCTTTGTGGGTGTCGGTTATATATGAAACCACATAATCAGACTGCTTTATCATCCAATCGTTTCGATGAGATATAGCAAATCTAAGAGGAACCTTTTCAAATCCGTCAAAGATTATGGGGTTGTGATATTCCTTAATTTCCACCTCGCCCATTCTCGGCAGATACGCTCTAACAACAAAATAATCTATATGTGGATAGATTTGCAAAAGCTCATCAAGCACTTTCGCCGCACAATAATCAAAGCTGCCGTGTGTTCCAACATAAAATTTACACACATTATGATTTTCTATTAAATCAATTAAAACTTTCTTTATTTTATAAGAGTATTTGCTATTAAAATTACTGTGTCCTATAAATGTACAGGTCATATTTTGTTTTCCTCCTTTGTAAACCGCATACTATGCATATATTTTAACCTGTTTCAGGTTAGAAATCAATAACCTGAAATAGGTTAGCATATACTATTTACATAATATTTTGTTTGGGAGGATATTATGTATCCACGAATTCGTGATTTGCGCGAAGATAAAGACTTAACGCAAAAAGAAATCGGTGAAATTTTAGGAATGTCGCAAACAGGATATTCCAAGTATGAAACAGGGGAAAACGATATTCCAAGTTCTGTCTTAATAAAACTCGCGAGATTTTATGACACGAGTATAGATTACCTCTTGGGGGAAACAAATCACAAAAAGAGATATAAATAAAAGCACCTACTATTAATTTAGCAGGTGCTTTTATTTTTCTTAATTGCTAATTGAAAATTGAAAATTAAAAAAGCAACCACTTTCGCGGTTGCTTTTAAATTTCTTATTTCTCACACCTTGAAAACTGAACAAGTAATGGAAGAGAGGATGAAAAATAGGTCAAGCCCTCGGTCTATTAGTACAGCCTAGCACACGCATCACTGCGCTTACACCTGCTGCCTATCAACCCGGTAGTCTACCGGGGACCTTACTAGCTTA
>CAZIXG010000092.1:0-5007 GCA_964543305.1 uncultured Ruminococcus sp. | reverse complement strand
TTCCTGATGTGCCGTAGCCGTATGCATCAGAAAATTCTAATGTTGAGCCATGTGCTTCCCAACCGAGTGTATTTTCACCGTCAAAGTTTTCTATAACAGTGAAGTCGGTAGGCATTGTTGCAGTACTGCCTGTAAAAGCACTTGCCGGAATCACTACCATCGCAAGCAAAACGCTTATAGTACAGATAACTGCCAAAAGTTTTTTACCTAATTTCATAAATTCCACTCCTTATAAAATATACATTTTGTTTATGCCATCATAATTATATAATTTGTGATTTGTTTTTTCTTGGTATAACTTTCATTTTTCGAAGTCTAAATTTCATTTTTTGTTGAAACGGTCTACCTTTTTTACAAAAAATATGATACGATTTGTGAAAATTGTATAACATTTTTTTGAAAGGTGCTATATTGATGAGACAAAGCGAAATTTTAATTAAATCTTCACTAGACGGCAGCTATCAACCATCCTTGTTTTACAAAAGCGGCATTGAAGGCAAACGTCCACTTTTAGTAGGACTTCACACTTGGAGTTTTAACCGTTTTGGCGAAATCGATAATATGTTACCTTTAGCTAAAAAGCTTGGGTTTCATCTTCTTTTACCGGAATTCAGAGGAGCAAATGTGAAGAACAATAGCCATTGCACTAAAGCCTGCGGCTCTGAATTTGCAAAGCAAGATATTAAAGACGCTATTGATTACCTGATTGCAAACGAAGAAATTGATACTGAAAATATCTTTTTATTAGGACTTAGTGGTGGCGGTCATATGGCACTTTTAATGGCGGGTATGTGTCCACAATATTTTAAAGCGATAGGTGCATATGTACCTATTGCCGATTTAACCAAGTGGATAGAGCAAAGTCAGTTATACCGCGAACACATACTAGAATGTTGTAACAACGACATAGAAGAAATGCGCAAACGCTCTCCTATAAACTATGTAGATGAAATCGCAAAGGCAAATTTAAAAATCTTTCACGGTAAATATGATGGTATTGTCCCTTTTACACACAGTCTGGATTTATATAACAGGATAATTGAAAAATATCCTAGGGCTTCAGTTTATTTGGACATTTTTGATGGTGCTCACGAAATAGATATGAACACTGCAGAATACTGGATATTATCACAATACAAAAAAAGTGAATTAACCCAAGTGAACGGATGAGTTAATTCACAAAAAATATTGATGGTAGGCGCAACCCTATCGTTCAATCTTTCTCCTTTTAGAGTTATCCCTTTCTTTAATGCTATTTTAAACGCTGAGGCCCTAATACTATTAACCTATATAACTAAACTTAAGAAACATTAATTGCACGCAAAAAGCCGCAAAACAATCGTTAAGATTGTTTTGCGGCTTATATAATTTTTAGATAGGATTTGTTTTTGATTATCTTGACTAAAAAACTTACCAATTCATTACATCTTCAAGATATTCAATAAGTTGCTCCGATAATTGCTGATGCCCATAAACAGATGGATGTCCATCAGAACCGTAAGCACCATTAGTATCCTCAATTACAGCGGCAAAAACTCCAATTTTACTATCATTGTACTGGGTTTTACGCCTATCAACTATAGTTTGAAGAGTGCTCAACGCTTTATTTGTTCCTCCACAAGTAGTGCACACTATATATGCTTGCGGATATTTTCTACGAACGGAAGCTATAAAATCCATATATGAGTTAAAATAATTAACTTCACTTACATTCATAGCATAGTCATTTGTTCCAAGATTTATTATTACCACATCAGGATCGGTCTGATTAAAACGGTACATAGTATTGGTTTTATAAAGTGCACGGTTAAAATATTTGGGCACCACCTCTGTTGTTGACTGTGAAAGACTTATATAACATCCGTGCCCAGATAACGAAATATTAGTATATTCTGCATTAAGAGCATCTGCAGCAAGTGCGCAATAGGTCAAATCAACATTTTCTTCATTTAAACGAAATCCTGCCTGGGTTCCTTCATTGCCATAGCCTGCCGAAATGGAATCACCGTATATTTCAATTCTTCTCTTCTTTCGCGCCGGAGCAGGCGCTGCCATTCCGCTTCCATAATCAAAGCCCTCAAACTGTATCAGTGAACCAAATTGTGATTCAGTGCGTTTTGTTACTTTAACAGTATGATAACCGTTTTCAAGTTCACTTGCTAATTGGTATTTATCTACACCCTTTTTAACTTCAAGAACATAGGGCTCTTTATCATCAATTGTTACATTAAAATAATCAACTTCTCCATACGGTCCGCAACGCACGGTTTTTAAAATAATACCAATTTCCGTTCCTTCAAAACCGGCAGTTATTGTACTACCCGACCATTCAAACTGATATATGCCTGTAGTTACAGTATTAAATCGCCCAATAAGCTCTATATTGTTTTCACTTCTTTCTACAACGGTTTCTGTTTCTGAAAAAACATTATGATTATCATTTGAAGATGTATTTATAGGCTGGTCTACAGCAGTTTGTGAAGAAACATCTATCTGAGAGGAAACCACAGCTGTTGTGGTGTTAGAAGTTGATTCTATTTGTGAAGAAATAATCTGTGAATCCTGACTTAAATCACTTTCATTGCTATCATTCTCAAAAATTATATCGGAAGTATTTAGATTAGAAGATGTAGCATCATTTACACTACATCCGCTAAGAAGTATAATCAGCGTGATGCAAACCACCGCTAAAGAACGCATAATCTTTTTCATTGCATTTCTCCTGATAATAAATTATTTAAGTGGCAAAATTGAAAGCTCTTACTGAAAGACCATCGGTATGAGAAACCTTTATTCTTCGCTTTTCGTGTGGTGCAAGACAAAAGAAATTGCTATCTGCGGTAAACTCAGTATCGTGTGGCAGGTTTTCTAAAAACACACCTACCGCCACAATATCAGAACAATTTTCAACTACCGCATAACCACTATCTGCTGAAAGAGAAAGCTTCGCATGCGGAAGTCGCGTATAGCAACCAATATCATCTTTATAATTGAGCATATAAAATGTATTGTCACATAAAACATCATCAATATAAAGACGCACTGTGATAACCCTTACACGCTTTTGCGAATCAGCATCCAGAGAGAATAAGCCCACTTTTTCTACTGTTGTGCTTGGAACAAAACTATAACTGTTTTTTTGTAATTCACAGAGTTTATTATCAAATGCAGAAACCGAAATTTGACACTTATGACCTGCAACAGCACAATTATCATCAAGCAATATAACCGGATAATCTTTCACAGCAGTTATAGAGTTAATAAGCAACATAGAGTGAAGCGGTTCAAAAGCATTTTTAAACGCATAATACGGTATTTTGGGCACGCCGTAATAGTCAACCGTTGACCATGAGCAAGCGGGATACACATCGGTAAATTTATAGTAGCATATTCCGGCTGCATTATTTATATCAGCGCGTTGTGCTTCAAGAGTGTGCCTTATTGCGACAATTTGAGCCATTTGAGTGCCAAAGATAAAATCTTTTATAGTTTTGATATCCACAAAATCCTTAGCATGGAGCAGTAAATTATCCATATCAGTGGTATTTTGTTCCGATACCAATTCATTAAAGCGTGGAGTATGATAATTGAAAACATTTTTTGCCGCTCGGTCGATTTTAGCATCAAGTTCATCTTGAGGTACATATCGTGCAACGCTTTCGATATTTGGACACGATGCCATCCCGAATTCGCCTATAAATGGGGCGCGAAGATTGAGTGAGATATCCATTTCCTTCATTCCCCAATAGGTATCATAATTATGAAGTGAACCTGCATAAGGCGATGTACGATGAAACGGGCGCGAACCATCAAGCTCGAAAGCAATTTTTGCCATTTCTCTGATAGATGGCTCATCGGTTGCCATAAGCTCATTACCGCCTGCCCATCGCACTAAACTGGGATGGTTACGCAGCCTTACTGTATGTATGCGCGCAGTTTCCACAAGGGCATCACAAGGCTGAGTCTCGGGTGATTCCCAGCATGTAGGCCATTCTTGCTGCACCATTAGCCCTAATTCATCACATTTACGGTAAAAATAATCGCTTTCGGGCATTCCACCGCCCCACGCACGAAGCAGCTGTAGGTTTTCGTGTTTTGCAAGCTCTAAAAAGCGGTCATATCGCTCCTGTGTACAACGAAGGAGCGCATCGGTAGTGCACCAATTTGTACCCTTTATAAAAATATATTTGCCGTTTATATAAAAACGCCAGTTATACCATTCGGGGTTTGGAGCATCGTGCACAGGTCGCATTTCAATCTGTCTTATACCAACCGTTTCTACAAAGGTTTGGATAAGGTCGTTTTCATTTTCAATACTTATTGTGAATTTATATAGGGGCTGATCACCATATCCGTTAGGCCACCATAGTTTTGGACTTTTAATATTTAATGTATAATGCAGCCTTTGATTTTCACAGCAATCAAAATCAGCGACAAAATATTGAGTATCACCCTCAAAATTTGATGGTGAAACAGCAATTTTTACCTTTCCCTTTCCTTTGCCAAACGACTTTAAACAAATACCCATTTTGCCTTTTGAATAATCCTCTGTTAAAACAAATGGTCGTTCAAAAACGCATCGTGGCTTGCTTTGCAGCACAACATCATCCCATATACCGCGCGAGGGGATGCAGGCATAATGCCAACCATACACACAGTTTACAACAACCCCGTTTCTCCAGCCCTCATCATAATCGGCATATTCCGAATACCTCTTTCTATCTACAGGGGAATTTTCTATTTTAACAATTAAAGTATTATGACTTTTAAGTAAATCCCCGACTGCAAAATCGGGCCCGCCAAACATACCTGTGTGTTCGCCAAGGAAAACCCCGTTGAGATAAAAGCTTGCCTTATGGCATACACCGTTAAAATATAAATGTGGGTTGTTAAGCGAGCCATCATAATCAAATTCTTTTTTTAACCACCAAATCTTATATGCTTCCTCACGAGCAAATTTATCATTCTTAGCAACCATTGGATCGGGTATTTTATTGGCATTAAGCA
>CAZIXG010000091.1:0-5027 GCA_964543305.1 uncultured Ruminococcus sp. | reverse complement strand
TCATATCCGAGCCAAGCTTTGCAAACACCTTGTTAAAGCTAACTCCAACAGAGGCGGTAATTCCGAGCTCGCGCTTTATATCCTTTCTTATGCGGTGGGCTATCTCCTCCCCACTGCCGAAAAGCATAGTGCTGCCCGTTACATCCAGCCAGCATTCATCTATACCAAAGGGCTCTATAAGGTCGGTATAACACTCATAAATCTTATGCGCTAAGAGAGAATACTCGTTATATTTTTTATAGTCGGGAGATAGTGTAACAAGGTTTGGGCATTTGAGCTTTGCCTCCCACACCGCCTCCGCAGTTTTAACACCGTAGCTCTTGGCGATTTCATTCTTGGCAAGAACTATTCCGTGCCGCTGCTCCACACTGCCGCACACCGCCACAGGCAGGTCATAGAGGGTGGGATTTGAAAGCAAAGAAACGGATGCGAAAAAATTATTAAGGTCGCAGTGAAGTATTATTCTATTCTTCATTTTTCACCCTCCTGTCTTGAACATTTGTTCTTTTAATATTATAAAAAATTTTGCTCACATTGTAAAGAGAAAATTTTAACACACACAAAGATTTTCGAGCGCTTTAAGGTGCAGCCTTTCGGTCTGGCGCTTGCTATAACAGATGTTAAGAGCAATTTCCTCCACGGTTTTACCGCATATATATTTTAAAGAAAGTATTTCGGTGAGCAGTCCGCCATCTACCCTCTCAATTTCATTTTCTATCTTTTGGCGAAGCGTTTGGCTTTCATCAATACCTTTTTTATAAATCCCACTGTTTTCGGGATATAGCTTTATCATCTCACGAAGGCGTTTAATTCGGCAAAGCAGCACGCGGTAGCGCTTTAAATATGTTTTCTTTTCATCAACCGTCATATCCCTACACCATCCCCGGCAACACAACTGCCACATATTTACCATAGCTATAAGCCGTACCGTGCGTGCGGTTATATTCCTCTACCATTCGCACAAGTGAATTTATGGGGTTATTTTCTATAAGCACGCGTTTTCTCGCCTGCATTTTCCAGAGCCTCTCTCCCCTGCGGCGGCATACCTTGTTGCAGTATTCATGAACATTTTCGGGCAGTCTCGCTCCGCAGCAGCGGCAGTATTCACGGCTTATCGGCACCACATGGCCGCCACACTCGGGGCATAGCAGATAACGCTCATAAGGCGGCGCTTGCAATCCGTGTGTTTCATAGCATTCCTTTAAGTTTGAAAATTGTTTTTTGCAGTCCGTACAACAGTACATTATGATTTTTCCTTTCCTTTTTACTTGACAATTACGAAATTATGTAATATAATTCAAATGTACAATAAATATTTACGAGATTTCGTAATCGCAAGTATATTATATTACGATTTTTCATAATTGTCAAGTATTATTTTATGATTTTTCGTAATATTTTAAAAAGGGGACATAAAAATGCCGCAACTTTACGACCGTATCCAACAATTATGCAAGGATTCGGGTATAAACATCACATTTTTGTGCAGTGAATGTGGTATTCCGCGCGCTTCGCTCTCTGATTTTAAAACAGGAAGAAAAAAATCGCTTTCCACAGACACACTTAAAAAGATAGCAGATTATTTTGGGGTGAGTATGGATTTTCTGCTTAACGGAAAGAAATCCCAGCCCGCCGATGACGAAACGCTAAAGGTGGCGCTTTTCGGCGGTGACGGTGAGGTTACAGATGAAATGTGGAACGAGGTAAAGCGGTACGCGCGATATATCAAGGAGAGAGGAAATGGAAACAACTAAGCTGTATGCTCTGGCTGAAAACAGAGGAATAACAGTGGACCGCTATTCACTAGAACGCAACAAATCAATTTCGGTAAATTTAAATGACCACCTTTTTGTGGCGCTTGATTTGGCGCTTTCGGGTATCGATGAAAAGATATGCTTGGCTCACGAGCTTGGCCACTGCGAAAGCGGCAGCTTTTATAACATCTATTCACCCTTTGATGTTAGAGAAAAGCACGAGCGAAGAGCAAACATATGGGCGATTAAAAAGCTTATCCCCCGCTACCGCTATGAAAAGGCATTAAGGCAAGGCTATGATAATATCTATGATTTAGCCGAGTATTTCAGTGTTAGCTGCGATTTTATGCAAAAAGCGGTTGAATACTATAGAAATTAACAATTTTCAATTAGCAATTAAAAATTAAAAAAGCACCCGCTATGTAGGGACTCTCATCCTCGACTGTCCGTTCAAACATAGCAGGTGCTTTAATTTTAGTTTAATTGTGCATTGTGAATTATTCTTCAGTAGCTTCAGTGTTGGTTGCCTGAATTTTACCGTAAAGTGGGATATCGGTATCGCGCTTGGGCTCTCTTGTGGGAGCGGTGGCTACGGTATTTGATACTCTGCGGGCTGCGCCACCTCTGCGGCGGTCGCGGTCACGACCTGAGGACACACGGGGTGCCTCACCGCCTTCAGGGGAAATAACCACTCTGCGGCGGCTACCCTCACCTATTGATGAAGAAACAACGCCCTCGATTTCCTGAACTGTGGTGTGGATAATTCTGCGCTCATAGGGGCTCATAGGCTCCAATGTGCGGCTGCGTGAGGTGCGAAGCACCTGTGCGGACATGCGCTTAGCAAGACCTACCAAGGTCTGCTCGCGCTTTTCGCGGTAGTTGCCGATATTAAGTGTTACCTTGAAGTATCCACCGCCGTTATTAGCAGCCAAGGATACAAGATGCTGCAACGCATCAAGGGTTTCACCGCGGTGACCGATTATAACGCCAAGGCCCTCGCCATCAAGAATGATAAGCGCACCGTTTTCACGAACGGCTGCCTTTATCTGAACATTCTCACAGCCTAAATTTTCAAGTATGCTCTTAAGATAGGCAATTGCTTTGCCTGCCTTGCTATCAGCGGGGATTTCGGCAGCATCCACTGCGGGAATTTCAACATCCTGAGGCTTTTCTGCAGTCTTCTTTTCTGCCTTTGGTGCGCTGTCAATCTTTGAAGGCTTGCTTTCCTGCTTTGCCTTAGGCTCTGCCTTTTTGCGCTGCTTATTAGGCTTTTTAGCAGGCTTGGGGTCAGGTCTTTCAACATAGACTCTAACCTGTGCCTTGCTGCCGCCGAAAAGTCCTAAAACCTTTGCCTTAGGCATAGACACTATTTCAAACTGTATATCTTCATCAATGCGGGCGCCAAGCTTTAAAATGGCGTCCTCTTTAGCTTCATCAATTGTATTACCGAAGCCAATCGCTTCTTTAATCAAGGTAAATCCTCCCTTATTCTTCGGTTGTATTAAATTTGTTTAACTGCTTTGCTTCAAAATCACACTGCTTGCAAAGCTCCTTCGCGCGCTCGCGTGCAAGCATTCTTTGCGGACCATAGAAAAGCTGAACGCCTGACTGAATAAGACCGCCGATTAAGGATGAGCAAATCCAATAGAAACCAACGCCGCCCGGCAAACCGAAACCTATAAACAGTGAAATGAGTGGCATTGTGAGCATCATACCTGCCATAGTGGGAGCCTCAGGGTTGTTGATTTTATTTATTCTCATAGAAATAAGGCTTGTGAGTATCTGCGCTAAAAATGCGCCGAATGGGATAATCCACAAAAGCTGCGCTTTATTAAAAATATCAAAAGAAAACTTAGGTGTTTCGGTGAGATTTAATTCCTCGTTACCGAAAAGCAGGAAATTGATATTGGTTTCGTTATCCTTTTCGATAATCACCTTAAGGTCATCCTCGATTTCCTTATAGGTTTCCTCAGGAAGAACTTCCTTAAAGAGATCCTCATCACTTCTTATTATATTGATAATAACAAGGTCTTTATTGGTGTTTCTATCGTTCCAGCCAAGCTCTTCTACATACTCTTTATACTTAGCCTCATCCTCTTTTTTAACCTCGCTGAGGGTTTCTGAAACAGCGGTATAAACATTATCAATATGCGTCTTATCAACATTAGCGATATAGGTAAGCGGGGACAAAATAAGCCAGTAAATACTCATCATAAGAGCAAGGCGGATTAACATAGGAAGGCAACCGCTCGACATAGAAACGCCCTCGTCCTGATAAAGCTTCTGCTGAGCCTCTGCCATCTTCTGACGGTCATCACCATAGCGCTTACGGATTTCATCCATTTTGGGCTTAATGCGCATCTGCTGAACGGAGGATTTCTGACTCTTGATGCTAAGTGGTATAAGAATTAAATTGATAACAAGTGTGAAAACGGCAACAGCCGCTGCGAAATCGTTTGCAAAAATGCCCGCAAGGAAACGCATAACATAACCAAGCGGTATATTTATAATATTAAAAATTGCTTGCATTTTTTGACACCATCCTAATCAAACATCGGTGTTATCTGTGAAGTTTTATTTTTTATCCTTTTTTGGCGGAACGGGATCGTAGCCGCCGCGGCATAAAGGATTACACCGCAAAATCCTGTAGATTGCGAGCGCCGTACCCTTAAAAGCGCCGTGAACGGTAATAGCCTCAATGGCATAGGATGAGCACGACGGCGTGAAACGGCAGCAGGGTATTTTTCGGGGCGAAATTTTTTTCTTGTAAAAAATGATGAGCCAAATTATAGCTTTGGCAACGGGATTTTTTACTCTTTCCATAAATCGGCTTTTTTTAGTTGCTTTCTCATATTATCGGCAACAACACAACTGTTGGTTTCAAGAATGCGTGTTCTTGCCACTGCCACAAAATCGTAGCCCGAGATAACATTCCCCGCGCAGGCAGAAAATGCCGCGGTGATAAGGCGCTTCGCCCTGTTACGCTTTACCGCGGTTCCTATCTTTTTGCCCGCCGTGATTCCAAGCCGCACACTATCCCGCCTGCCCTTGCAGGCATAAAGCACGAAATAGGGCGTTACCATTGCCTTACCCTTATTATAGGCACGGCGAAATTCCCAGTTTTGTTTTAGCTTTTCGTAAGCCCTCATAAAGTCCTCCTACAGAGCCGAGTTAGGGTAAAACAAATAATCCGAACCCGCCTCAAAGTGGCTTATTTCGGCGCTTTTTACCCAACCCATTCTTGTAAGGCTTCAGCCTTACTGTGCCTGTATT
>CAZIXG010000090.1:0-5044 GCA_964543305.1 uncultured Ruminococcus sp. | reverse complement strand
CAATCAAAGAAAAGCGGATGCTCTTGCTGCAATAATAATCAAACGAAATAAAAAAATCCACTGTAACAAGTTTTTGTTACAGTGGATTTTCTGCTTTGTATGGTCGCATTTCATCTGTAAGGCCTATTAAATAATCTGACGATATATTATAGAATTTGCAAAGCTTTATTAAATCGTCAATTTTAAGTTCTGCTCTGCCTGCCTCAATGTGATTATAGCCCTGCTGTGATTTGTTGAGTACTTGACCTAACTGTGCCTGTGTGAGATCCCTATCCTCGCGAATATTACGCATTCTGGTTCTGTAATCCATACATCGACTACCGCCTATATTAAATTTATACTTATGATAACATACTCATAAATTGAGTATTGACAATAACTCAAACTTTGAGTATAATTAATACTCAAAGACTGAGTAAATCCCAAAAAACAATTATTGGAATTTATTGGAATGTCTTTGAAATACTATAGTTGTATAAATTTATAGGAGGAAAAATTATGAAACACACAAAAAAGAGTATTAAGACAGTAGCAGCCATATTGATGACTATTATGCTTGTATTCGCGTTCACATCTGTTACTGTTTTTGCAGATAGTGCCCCTGTTGCTATGGTTGGCGACACACCTTACACCACCATCGCTGATGCTATTAAGAATGTGGGCGATGGCGGCACAGTGCAGCTGCTTGCAGGCGAATTTGATGAAGCGGTATCCACAGGCAGAATTGATAAATCCTTCACCATAGTTGGTGCAGATAACTATTCTACAGTTTTAAGCGGTGGTATACAAATCGGTACTGATAATAGCAGCTGGCCTATTCAGGAATGCACAGTTACTGTTAAGGGTATAGCATTCAAGAATAATGGCTTGGCAATAATGGATGTAAGAAACACTGTTGTTGAAGATAACAAATTTGAGAATATAGATAAATATGCTATTCGCGTTTTAGATCAGGCTACCGATGGCAAAGAGGCAAGTGTTGTAGTTAAGAACAACTATGTTGACGGCGCTGAGCATGGAATAAGAATAAGAACTCCCCACACAGTGGAAATCACAGGCAACACAGTTAAAAACACTCAGCACAATAGTGTTACTATTGAATATGGTAAATGGCCCGCAAATAACGGCTCAATCACAATTGCAAACAACACCTTTGAAAATTGGGCACTCGGCGGCGAAGGTCGTGCTGTACGCTCAGAAACAAAGGCGTCTGAAATTGAAAAGGAAATCAGCTTTACAGGCAACAAGATGATTCATGAAGGCGAGCCTGCAGAAGAATATCTGAAGCTCACAGGCGTTGGCACTACTACTGTTAACCTTGAAAAGAATTATTGGAACAGCGCTGCTCCCGATTTCGATACAATTATTACCGTTGAAGGTGGAAGCACCGCTGCAGCACCCGTTGAATTTTATAAGGCAGAAGCTATGAAGGCAGAAGACCTTAACACCTATGTTGCGCCTCCTGCTGCTGAAGAAGATGACAAGCAAGAAGAGGAAAAGAAGGTAGAAGAAAAGAAGGAAGAAAAGCCTGCCGCTACAGAGGATAAGAAGTCCGAAGCTACTAAGACAGACAATAAGGCGACCTCGCCTAAAACAGGTGCAAATAAAGCAACAGCTCTGATGACAATTTTTATGTCAGCCGCTATTTGTTATGTAGCAGCTGCTCAGATTAAAAAACGCGCAAGATAAAAACTGTGAAAAGATAACCGCCACATGGCGGTTATCTTTTTTATAGCATTATTTTTAGTGTTATGTTATAATATGCTTAAAAGGGGTGAGAGCATGAAAAAACTGTTTGCGCTTATTGCGGTGCTATTGTGCTGCTTTGTTATTGGAAGTGCTATAAGTGTTTCGGCGGCGGGCTTTTCGGGCGCCGGCGGAGATTTCGGTCACAATGCTGAGCAAGAGCAGGAGTATGAGGAAGAGTATACCTCTAATGAAGAGGCGGCAGCCACAATTTTCGATTTTCTCTACTACCTGATATTAGGCGGAACACCAATAACTGCATATATAATATATCAGATAAAGGTTTCAAAAGCCGCGCGGGCAAGTAAAAAAATTATGAATATGCTCGATGATGCTGATAGCGCTTGGAAATTCAAAGATGTTATGCCCCGATTTAAGCAGGTGTTCTATGGCGTTAAAAAAGCGTGGTCACAAGCGGATATGGATGCTGCGTGTCAGTTTACTACGAAGGATATGTATGAAAGACTAAAAATGCAGCTGGCTTGGCAGGAAATGCGGCAGCAAAGTAGCGCACTTAAATACATAAAGCTACTCGATGCAAGACCTGTTGCTGTGTTCGATAGCCATGATGATGCCTGCGACCATATTTGGTTTTATGTTGAATGGCGTGCGGTGGAATGCGGTTCAGGTTTAGGGGCTGCGAGAGTGGCAAAGACACATCAGGAGTTTTGGAAACTTATCAGAGACTGGGAAAACGGATGGGCATTAGCCGATATACTCGATAAGGCTCAAGGTGATAAGCTCATCTTTAGTGAGGACACCCAAAATCAACAAAATAAAACAGAGGTGTAACGCTAAGGAACTTATAACTTGCCTTGACAATTGAGTTATTAAATTATAATATATTAAGATAGAGCGAATAAGGGGGGATACCATGGTTACAGTTTTGCTTGCAGTTTACGGCGGCGAAAAATATCTCGCTGAGCAGATAGAGTCAATACTTAATCAAACCGAGCAGGATTTTAAAATAATCATTCGTGATGATGGCTCCCGCGATAATTCCCCCGCGATTATAAAAGAATACCATGAAAAATATCCCGAAAAGATTTCGGTGATGGAGGGCTCGCCCACAGGCAGTGCCGCCGCTAATTTTGCTCAAATGCTTTGCGAATGTGATGATGATTACATTATGTTCTGTGATCAGGATGATGTGTGGCTGCCTTTTAAGATAGAAAAAACCCTTGCCGCTATGCGAAAGGCAGAGGGGGATAATAAAAACACACCCGTTTTGGTTCACGGAGACCTTTCTGTGGTGGATGAAAAGCTTAATATTACCGCGCCCTCGTTTTTTGAGTTTCAGCGGCTTTATCAGAATAAAGTTTCTTTCCCGCATCTGCTTGTGCAAAACTATGTAACAGGCTGCACAGTGATGATAAACCGCGCCTTAAAGCAAAAATGCGGAAGTGTGCCGGCAGGCTGCGCTATGCACGATTGGTGGCTCGCGCTCTTAGCTCAGCTTTTTGGCAAAATAGTGTGCATAAATGAGCCGCTTTTGCTTTACCGCCAGCACGGCGATAATCAGGTGGGTGCCAAGGCCTCCTATGGCTGGGCTTTGATAAAACGAAAGCTTGCAACCATTAGTGAGGTTAAAAAGAACTACCAAGCCACCTATACCCAAGCAGAGCTTTTAAAGGAACGGTATTTTGATGAGCTTGATGAAAGAGATAAAAAAATCCTTTCTGCCTACTGCTTGATGAAGAAAAAAAACAAATTCCAAAAGCTATGCCTTATGAACAAATACGATTTTAAGAAGGGAACAACCCTTCGTGTGATAGGTCAATATTTTTTAATGTGAAAGAGGTAAGAAAAATGAAAAGAATAATTGCCGTAATTTTGGTATGTGCTATGGCGCTGTGCTTTACCGCCTGCCGTGAAGAGGTGGAGTTTTCACCTGATAATGTCGCTATAGATAACATTGGTGATTCATTGGAAGCTACAGTGATTGAAGATCCTGAAATCGTGGCAGAGCTATGGGATATGTATCTCGATGCGGAATATGTTATGTTAGATGTGGGACTTAGCACCGATCAATGCGTATCCGTAACCTTCAATGATGTTGAGAATGAGGCCTTTGAGAATGCATCGATATTCTCTGACGGTATAGTTTGGTTCTATGACGATTTCGATAACTATTACACTACCGAGAACGGTGAGAAGCTATATAGCACATTTTTAAAATACATAAAAAACACCGCCGATAACACAACACAACAGTAAAAAAAGCCTCGCGTTTAGCGAGGCTTTTGCTTTTATTAATCCTTAAGTGCGCGTTCAAGCCAAGTGAAGCCTAAATCAAGAGCGGCAAAAAGGTTATCCTTTGTGCTTTCTTTTTTTATGCGGTCCTTCATAGACTTATCGGTGTTGCTGTCAAGCAGCTGAACTAAAACCTTATCGGCGATTTCAAGCTTGCCGTCCTTTTTAGCTGAAAGAATTTCAAATCTTGCTACAAAGGAGTCGCTCATATCACCGTAATATATTTCCTTACCCTTGCGAACAAGAGGCTTGCCCTTATAAGTTAAAAAATCCATAATAATTCTCCTAATTTTATTTACTTTGGCATCTCGCCATAGAGGTTAAAGCGGAAAAGCTTGGTTTCATCATCTGCGTTTACACAGCGCACCCAAGCCTGCTCAATTTCTGTGTTGGCGAGTATTGTTTTAAGGCCTAACATCTGGCACAGCCTTGACTTGAGGTTAAGTGAATCACCATCCTCGGTTTCAAGAAAAACATCGCCGCTGCATTTATCAACAACCTTTATAAAATCTTCAAAGTCAATATTATGAAGCTCAATCTTTTTATAATCCAACTATAACACCTCTTTAAGTTTGTTTTGTAATTAAAAGTATAAACCAAACATATTAATATGTCAAGTTTGGGGCAGATAAAATGCTACATTTTTATTGACATTTTTCCACACTTTGTTTATTATTATATATGTGAAATTTTGCATTTTTGGAGGCACTTTTAAATGGATAATTCGCAAAAAACAATGGATATGATAGTGAACCTCGCCAAGGGCAGAGGTTTTGTATACCCAGGCAGTGAAATCTATGGCGGTCTTGCCAACGCTTGGGATTACGGCCCGCTTGGTGTTGAGCTTAAAAATAATATTAAGCGCGCTTGGTGGAAAAAGTTCGTGCAGGAAAGTCCTTATAATGTGGGACTTGATAGTGCGATAATTATGAATCCCGAAACATGGGTGGCTTCGGGCCACTTGGGTGGCTTTTCCGACCCGCTTATGGATTGTCGCCAGTGCAAAACTCGCCACAGAGCCGATAAGCTTATAGAGGATTATGTT
>CAZIXG010000089.1:0-5045 GCA_964543305.1 uncultured Ruminococcus sp. | reverse complement strand
GCTCTGCGGCGTAAGCGCCGATGAATCTCTTGACGGATCTGAGCAGCATCTCTCTGGCGACGTGGGCTTTATGGTTGCCCTCGGCCTCTGCCTTGCAGATGTCTCTGCAGTCACCGGAGATCTCGGATACCGCGAGGAGGCCCGACTTCTTTGTCATCATGTCTGTGATCTCTTTTACAGGCATGCCTGTCTGCTCATAGATGAAGCTTACGACTGTAGGATCGATCGATCCGCAGCGTGTGCCCATTACGAGGCCTTCGAGCGGCGTGAGGCCCATCGATGTGTCATAGCACTTGCCGTCTTTCACGGCTGTGATGGAGGAGCCGTTTCCGAGGTGGCATGTGATAACGTTGATGTCTTTGAGATCTACTCCCATGAGCTCTGCTACTCTGTTTGCAACGTAGCGGTGGCTTGTGCCGTGTGCTCCGTATCTCTGAACCTGATACTTCTCGGCATATTCCCAAGGGATAGCATAGTACTTGCACTCATCAGGCATTGTTCTGTGGAATGTTGTGTCGAATACCACAGCGCCCGGGGTGTTTGGCAGAACCTTCTTGCAGGCTCTGATTCCTACGAGTGCAGGAGGGTTGTGGAGAGGTCCGAGTGTGCAGAGCTCTTCGATGCCTGCCTCTACCTCGTCAGTGATGGCTCAGCCCGATAGCGGTGAGCAGGCTCTTGAAATTGCAGAAGCGCTTGTTCGTTCGGGCGCCATTGATATAATAGTTATCGACTCAGTAGCGGCTCTTGTTACCCGCGCCGAAATCGAGGGCGAAATGGGTGATAACCATGTGGGCCAGCTTGCGCGTCTTATGTCGCAGGCACTCAGAAAGCTTACAGGCGCGCTTTCCAAGTCCAACTGCTCGGCAATATTTATCAACCAGCTGCGTGAGAAGATCGGTGTGCTTTATGGCAACCCCGAAACCACCACAGGCGGTAGAGCGCTTAAGTTTTATTCGAGCGTTCGTATCGATGTGAGAAAAACCGAAACCCTTAAAAACGGCAGTGAGATGATAGGCTCCCGCACACGCGCGCGTGTTGTTAAAAACAAGGTGGCTCCCCCCTTTAAAGAGGCAGAGTTCGATGTTATCTACGGCAAGGGCATTTCCCGCATAGGCGAGCTTGTTGATATGGGCCTTGAGCTTGAAATCTTAAAGCGTTCGGGCGCTTGGTTCTATTATGGCGAAACAAGAATCGGTCAGGGCAAGGATAGCGTTAAGCAGCTGCTTGAAGATAATGCGGAATTTGCCAACGAAATCGAAGCCAAGATTATGGAAAAATATACCGAGCTTATGGAAGGAAAGGGCAGTGAGTCTCAGGCCGAGGATGAGCCCGTTATTATGCCCGTTGAGGCTGAGGAAAAGGCGCCCAGAAAGCGCGTTAATATCGATATAGCGGTTGACGATTAATGACCGTAGTTGAAATTAAGCGCGATAAAAATCATCGCGTAAAGGTTAGTAGCTCTGATGGCACCGTTTTCTATCTTGACCTTGATTATTTTAAGGAAATATCACTTCACGAAAACGATGTTATCACCGCTGAGCAGATAAAAGAGCATATCGAAGCATCTGAGTATATCCGCGCGAAATCGCGGGCGATGTGGTTTTTAGACCGCGCCGACCATAGCGAAAAAGCGCTTTATGATAAGCTCATGCGCGGCGGCATAGCCTCTGAGGCTTGTGCGCGTGCAGTGGCAAGGCTTAAGGAATTAGGGCTTTTGGATGATGAGCGCTATGCCGCCCGCGCGGCAGAGCGTATGCGCGATACGAATGTATCCCGCCGAGAGGCTTATGTGAAGCTGATGCAAAAAGGCATACCGCGGGATATAGCAAACGAGGCACTAAGTAGCACCGAGTTTGATGAAGCGGCGCAAATTCGCGCGCTTATAGATAAAAAATACCGCGCAAAAATGGAAACTGAGGAAGGTATACAAAAGGTATACGCGGCGCTTGTGAGAAAGGGCTTTTCCTATGGCGCTGTGAGAGATGTATTAAAGATATATAGCGAGGAATTGAAATATAGCGATGTATAAGGTTAGTGTGGTGTCACTTGGTTGCCCTAAAAATCAGGTAGATGCCGAAATGATGCTCTATTCTCTAAAGCAGGCGGGCTTTGAAATCGGCGCCGAGGAAGCGGCGGCAGATGCAATTATAATCAACACCTGCGGCTTTATTGAGGATGCTAAGCGTGAGGCAATTGAGAATATTCTCGAAGCCGCGCAGTATAAGACAAACGGCAGCTTAAAGGCGCTGATAGTTACGGGCTGTCTTGCCGAGCGCTACCGCGATGATGTTACCGAGGAAATACCTGAGGTGGATGTTTGTGTGGGAATCGGCGCAAATAAGGATATCGCCCAAATCGTTAAGGATGCAATAGAGGGCAAAAAGCAAAATTATTACGGCGAAAAGGATGAGCTGGACCTTAATGCTAAGCGCATACTCGGCGGAATGCCCTTTACCGCATATCTTAAGGTGGCAGATGGCTGTGATAACTGCTGCACTTATTGCGCAATTCCAAAAATTCGCGGCAGAATGCGAAGCCGCGCTATTGAGGACTGCGTGAATGAGGCTCGCCATCTTGCGAAAAACGGTGTTCGCGAGCTTATAGTTGTGGCTCAGGATACCACCGCCTACGGCACCGATATTTATGGCGAGCCCCGCCTTTGCGAGCTGCTTCGCGAGCTTTGCAAAATCGAGGGACTTCACTGGATACGCACCCTTTATACATATCCCGAAAAGATAACCGATGAGCTTTTAGAGCTTATTGCTCGCGAAGACAAATTAGTTAAATATTTAGATATCCCCATTCAGCATATATGCTCTGATATACTTGAGCGTATGAACCGCCGCGGATGCGAGCGCAGTATCTATGAGCTGGTTGAAAGAATAAGAGCTAAGGTGGAGGGGATTACGCTTCGCACCACGCTTATCACAGGCTTTCCCGGGGAAACAGAGGAACATTACCTAAGACTTCACGAGTTTGTGAAAAATGCGCGTTTTGACCGCCTTGGTTGCTTCGCCTATTCTGCCGAGGAGGGCACAATAGCCGCCTCGATGCCAAATCAGCTTGATGAGCAAACGAAGCTTGACCGCGCCGAGCATATAATGGAATCTCAGCTCACGATTTCCGCCGAGAAAAACGAGGCGAAAATCGGCACTATACAGGAAATACTTATTGAGGGCTGGGACGATTATATCAAGTGCTATTTCGGCAGAAGTCCGGCTGATGCGCCCGAAATTGACGGTAAGGTGTTCTTTATGTCCGACCGACCGCTCGTTATCGGCGATTTCGTTAAAGTGCAGATAAATGACTGCTTAGAATATGACCTTTTAGGAGAATTAGTATGAATTTACCCAACAAACTCACAGTAGCAAGAATTATTGCAACCCCTGTTTTTATGGCAACCCTGATTTTTGAATTTCCGTTTCACTATCTTGTGTCGCTAATCGTCTTCGCGTTAGCCGCCATAACCGATGCGATAGATGGTAACTATGCGAGAAAGCACAACCTTGTTACCGATTTCGGCAAATTCTTAGACCCCTTGGCAGATAAAATGCTCACCACAGCCGCATTTTTAGGCTTTATCTTTATGTTTGCGGGAACAAAGTTTTGCTGGCAGATGACAGTTATAGTGTTTATCGTGCTTTTCCGCGAATTTATGGTATCATCACTAAGACTTGTAACCGTATCCTCAGGCGGCAAGGTGGTTGCGGCAAATATCTGGGGCAAGCTAAAAACAGTAAGCCAGATGTTGGGCATCGTTTTGGCACTGTTTCTTTATACTTTAATAAAAGACTTCGGACTAACACAAATTCAGGGCGTGTGCGATATAATAATTATAGTGCTATTCTGGATTTCTGCGGCTTTGTGTGTGATTTCAGGACTTATTTACCTCAACGAATGCAAAGACTGCATCAATTCTTCAAAATAAATAATCGGAGTTTTAAGATTTATGTTCGATTTACTAAAAGAGGATATTAAGGCGATAATGGACCGCGACCCCGCGGCCAAAAGCGGCATAGAAATATTTTTATTGTACCCAGGTCTTAAGGCGATAAGAATGCACCGCCGAGCCCACAAGCACTATCTTGCAGGGCACTCCTTTCGCGCACGCTGGATTTCCCAACGCGCCGCAAGGAAAACGGGCATTGAAATCCACCCGGGGGCTACGATAGGCAAAAGGCTTGTTATCGACCACGGAACAGGTATCGTGATAGGTGAGACCGCCGAAATAGGCGATGATGTGCTTATCTATCAGGGCGTGACCTTGGGCGGTACGGGCAAGGATGTGGGGAAGCGCCACCCAACCGTTGGCAACGGCGTTATGATAAGTGCAGGCGCTAAGGTTTTGGGCCCCATAGTGATAGGCGATAATTCCCGCGTGGCGGCGGGCGCCGTTGTGCTTAAGGATGTGCCGGAAAATTCAACCGTTGTGGGTGTTCCCGCGCGCGTGGTAAGGCAAAACGGTAAAAAGGTTGATTATAAACCGCTTGACCAGATTCACATCTCAGACCCTGTTCAGCAGCAGCTTGACAGACTTGAAAGAGAAATTAAAAAGCTTCAGAAGGAGCAGAGCAAATAATGAAAATTTTTAACACACTCACCAGACAAAAGGATGAATTCATCCCCATAACCGAGGGCGAGGCAAAGATATATGCCTGCGGCCCCACGGTTTATAACTATATCCACATTGGCAACGCGCGCCCTCTTTGCGTGTTCGATGTTTTGCGCCGATATCTCGAGTGGCGTGGATATAAGGTGACCTTTGTTCAGAACTTTACCGATATTGATGATAAGCTGATAAAGAAGGCAAATGAGGAGGGCATCACAGTGCCCGAGGTTGCCGCGCGCTATATCGAGGAATTTTGGGTAGATGCCAAGGGACTTAATGTTCGCGAGGCAACGGTTCACCCAAAGGCTACCGAGAATATTGATGAAATTCAGCGCATTATATCCGAGCTTATGGAAAAGGGCTACGCATATAACGCGGGCGGCGATGTTTATTTCCGCTCTAAGAAATTTAGTGAGTACGGCAAGCTTTCTCACCA
>CAZIXG010000088.1:0-5080 GCA_964543305.1 uncultured Ruminococcus sp. | reverse complement strand
TTCGCGAAGCAAATTACGGTCAAAGTAGGGCAGATATGCTTTCTAAATTTGAAATCTCGCTAAAAGAATGCAACGAAACAGAGGGTTGGCTACAACTTCTATTAAATACAGATACTATTGATGAAGATACATTTAAAAACAACAGAAACCTTTGTGGTCGGATTAGAAGAATTTTAATTTCAAGTTGTAAAACTTTAAAAGAAAAGACTTAATATTTTTATGTTACGATATTTAAAATAATATGTAACGGTTAGAACACATAGGCAAAGATAAATAACAGCATCGACTTTGTCGGTGCTTTTTTCACCTTTTAATTATACTGCACACCCCAAGATACACCGCCACGATAAACACCGAAATGTTAAGCGTGCCCGTAACCCACAGGTAAACCCCCGCAATAAAGGCAAAAAATGCGAAAACGGCGGTGATTATCCGCACGATACCCTCGGCGCGGTATATATCGGTGCGGCGCGATATTAAGAGGGTGAGCAGTGTTCCGCCGTCAAGCCCCGATACGGGAAGCAGATTAAAAACACCTAAAATAAGATTAAGAATGCCAAAGCGCAGTGATATATCACTTTTAAAGGCGCAGAAGTTTATAAAAAGCGCCAAGAATACCACGATATTTGCGGCGGGCCCGCAAAGGGCTATTGCCGCCTCCCCATAGGGCTTGGCAGAAAAGGGGCGCACTATCTGAACAGATGCGGGGATTAGCCTCACTGCTTTTGGTTGACAGTCGGATGCCCACATAGCAAGCAGATGTCCCGTTTCGTGAATAAACACCGCAAAAAATGTGGGGATAACAAGTCCTGTGCGGTCAACTGCCAGCATAAAGGATAGCACTGCCGCAAATAAGAAGGATACATATATTTCAGTTCCGAAAAATTTAAATTTCATTTTTTACTCCTCGCCGAAAACCTCACTCACGCTTGTTTCATCAAGCAGATTTTCTGTGTACCAGTGTGTTATTCCTTCGAATGTAGCGGGAGAAAAAAGCTTTATTATAAAAACACTTAAGATAAGCACCGCTATGCATATAGCCTGTGCCACCGCGATATGAACGAACATATTTCGAGGTTTAATCTCGCTTACAACCATTTCCTCATCCATAAATTTTTACCACCCCTTGTAAGGAACTCACTATTATGTTATACTAAATTATACTTTAAGCGAGGTCGATATTATGCCATTTTTACCACTCACAGTAAAAGAGATGCGCGCGTACGGTTGGGACGCAGCAGATATAATAATAGTTACGGGTGATGCATATGTTGACCATCCCTCCTTTGGTACGGCTATAATATCCCGCGTGCTGGAGTCGGCGGGCTTTCGTGTTTGCATTATTTCACAGCCGCGAAGTGATGAGGATTATAAGCGCTTTGGCAAGCCGCGCCTTGCATTCTTTGTGAACGGCGGCAATATAGACTCTATGGTGGCGCACTATACCGCCGCCAAAAGGAAGCGCAGTGACGATGCGTATACCGCAGGCGGCAAAGCGGGCGCGCGCCCCGACCGCGCGGTTATTGTTTATTCAAAGGTGCTTCGACGCCTTTTTGGCGACACACCCATCTGCATTGGCGGCCTTGAGGCATCTTTGCGCCGATTTGCCCACTATGATTATTGGGATGATGCGGTCCGCCCATCGGTGCTTATAGATAGCGGCGCCGATATTCTTATGTATGGTATGGGCGAGCGCCACGCGGTTGAGATAGCCAAAAGGCTTGATGCGGGCGAGAAAATAAGCGAGCTTCACGATGTTTTAGGCACCTGCTATGCGGTGGCAACCGATGAATATAAAGCGGGAAGTGCTAAGGAGTGCCCCTCGTTCGAGGCGGTGAGCGAGGAAAGTGATAACGGAAAAAGGCAGTATGCAATTTCCTGCCGCATTCAACAGAGTGAGCACGATGCCGTTCGCGGCAGACGCGTTATCCAGCGTCACGGCAAGAAAATTGTGGTGCAAAACCCACCCGAGCCACCGCTTACCACCGAGGAAATGGACAAAACATATTCACTGCCCTTTATGCGCGATTACCACCCAAGCTATGAAGCCTTGGGCGGTGTGCCTGGTATAGAGGAGGTTAAATTTTCCATAATTCACAACCGCGGCTGCTTTGGCGCGTGCAATTTCTGCTCGCTGGCATATCATCAGGGCAGAACTATTAGTGTTCGCACCCACGAATCTGTGATAGATGAGGCAAAGAAAATTACCGATATGCCCGATTTTAAGGGCTATATTCACGATATAGGCGGCCCCACTGCCAACTTCCGCGCCCCCGCTTGCAAGGCGCAGCTTAAAAGGGGCGTTTGCGCCGATAAAAAGTGTCTGGCTCCCACGAAGTGTCCCGCCGTTAAGGTGGACCACAGTGATTATCTTGAACTGCTGCGAAAGCTCAGGGCACTTCCCAAAATTAAAAAGGTGTTTATCCGCTCGGGTATAAGATTTGATTATCTTATCGCCGATGAGGATGAAAGCTTTTTCCGCGAGCTTGTAGAGCACCATGTGAGCGGTCAGCTTAAGGTCGCACCTGAGCACTGCTCAAGCCGAGTGCTTGATAAGATGGGCAAGCCGCATATAAATGTTTATGAGCGCTTCAAAAAGCGTTTTTATGAGCTTTGCGAGCGTGCGGGCAAAAAGCAATATTTAGTGCCCTATCTTATGTCCTCGCATCCGGGAAGTACCATAAATGATGCGATAGAATTATCGCTTTTCCTTAAAAAAGAGGGGCTTCACCCCGAGCAGGTGCAGGATTTTTATCCCACACCGGGCACCGTTTCCACCTGTATGTTTTATACAGGACTTGACCCTTATGCTATGGAAAAGGTCTATGTGCCGCGCACCCCTCAGGAAAAGGCTCAGCAGAGGGCGCTTTTGCAATATTATCGTCCTGAAAACCGTAAAATCGTTATGGAGGCGCTCAAAAAGGCGGGCAGAAACGACCTTATAGGAACGGGTAAAAACTGCCTTATAGCGCCCGAAAAGCGCGAGGTCGGTGTAAAGGGCGGCAAACCGCAAAAAAAGAAAAAGACTATTAGAAATATTCATAAAAAGAAAAAGTAGGAAAGAAAATGAAGGTAATGGTTGGTATGAGCGGAGGGGTTGACTCCTCTGCCGCGGCAACGCTTTTGAAAGGTGAATATGAAACCGCGGGCGTAACGCTCAGGCTCATCGAAAGTGAAAAGCTGGCACACGAATGCCGTGATGCGGCAGCTGTTTGCCAGAAGCTCGGCGTACCCCACTTCACTGCCGATTTTGGTGATGAGTTTTCCCGCTATGTAATTGATGATTTTATTTCGGAATATAAATCGGGCAGAACGCCCAACCCCTGCATTCAGTGTAACCGCCATATTAAGTTTGGCGCAATGCTCGACTTTGCGCGCGATAAGGGATATGAAAAAATCGCCACAGGCCATTATGCGCGCGTTGAAAGCAGTGGCGGGCGCTACTATATTAAAAAAGCGGCGGATAACTCTAAGGACCAAAGCTATGTGCTTTACACATTGAGCCAAGAGCAGCTGTCATCGCTTGTTTTGCCGCTCGGTGAATATACCAAGCCTCAAATAAGAGCCATTGCCGAGGAGCAAGGTCTTATAACGGCGCGAAAGTCCGATAGTCAGGATATCTGCTTTGTGCCCGATGGTGATTATGCGCGTTTTATCTGTGAGCGCACAGGAGAAAGCTTCCCTAGCGGCGAATATGTGGATATAAACGGCGCGGTTTTGGGCGAGCATAAGGGAATTATTCATTACACAATAGGTCAGCGAAAGGGACTCGGAATTGCCCTTGGTAAGCCCGCCTTTGTGCTTAGCAAGGATGTATCCACCAACCGCGTGGTGCTGGGCGAGGAGGAAGGCCTTTTCTATCGCAGAGTAGAGGTTGAAAGCATTAATTTGCAAGCGGCAGAAAGCGTAGATAACATATCGGCTGCCGCAAAGCTTAGATACAGTCAAAGAGAAAATCCCTGCCGTATACATTTAGTAGGTGAAAATCGCGCGATATTAGAGTTTGATACTCCTCAGCGCGCGCCATCTGCAGGTCAGGCGGCAGTGTTTTATGATGGTGATATCGTACTGGGCGGCGGCACCATAGTGGGAGGAATTGAATAAATATGAACGAGAAAATTGAAAGAGTTATAAAAAATCTTAAAAAGAATAACATTGAAGCTATTTTTGCCGAAAATAGTGCCGAGGCGGTGGAGCTTATCCGCGATATGTTATATGATGGTGCGCTGATTACCGCAGGCGGCTCGGTTAGTCTGCAAGAAAGCGGCGTTTGGGAGCTTATCAACGATAAAAGGTATAGCTTTCGCGACCGCAACCGCAAGGGGATAACCGAAGAAGAAAAACAAGCGGTGTTCAAGGATGCTATAGGCGCCGATTTCTTTTTCTGCTCGGCCAATGCTATAACCGAGCAGGGTGAGCTTGTTAATGTTGATGGCTATGCCAACCGAGTGACCGCTCTTGCTTTTGGCCCCAAAAAGGTTATTGTGGTGGCGGGAATTAATAAAATTGTCGCTAATGTGAATGAGGGCTTTTTAAGGGTTAAAAAAATCGCGGCTCCCAAAAACAGTGTCCGACTTAATAAAAAAACGCCCTGCTCAAAGCAAGGCTTTTGCATAGCGCTTTGCAATAGTGAAACGCCCGATATAACTGATGGCTGTCAAAGTGCGGAAAGACTTTGCCGCCACTACGCCGTTACAGGTAAGCAGGCAAGCGGCGATAGAATAACGGTTGTTTTGGTGAACGAGGAATTGGGATATTAAGAAGTAGCAATTAGCAATTGCTACTTGAACATTGAAAATTGTTAATCATATAAAGAGAACCGCCGCAGATTTCTCTGCGGCGGTTTTATATATGAGTAATATATAATAATTAAACTATTTTACTATTCAGTTGTTTGTTTATGATTTTTTAGAATATAATCAACGCTATTAGCGAATTTTATATAAAAACTTAAATGTACATCGGACTCACCATCTTATAAATTTATAGTGTCGCGTTGCCGCTAACTATTTCATTGGACTCACCTTTATACAAATTATAGTTTTGAGTTATAAATTAATTAAACCTTCGGACTCACCTC
>CAZIXG010000087.1:0-5152 GCA_964543305.1 uncultured Ruminococcus sp. | reverse complement strand
GGACGCCTGTCCCTACGATACGGTTATAAATTTTGTTTTATATTCGTGCCGCAAGGCACACATTAATCATTCATTTTTCATTATTCATTAAACAAGCCTCTGCTTCTTTCGAAGCAGAGGCTTTGTTTAGATTAATTTTGCATTATGCTTTGTGCATTATTAATTGTCTGTGCCGTTGATGGCCTTTGAATCGGGAGTGATGATAGCACGCTCACCTGCTACCTGATAGAGACGAACAGAATCGATTATAAGGTCCTGTGTGGGCAATGTGCCGGCACTATTTTGTCCACTGCCGGAGGTATAGATATGGTTATCAAATATCATATAGAGGAATACCTCGAAGTCATCATCATTAGCAATGCTGATTGTCTTTTTATCATCAGTGCCATTTTTGCTATCCCAGAAGGTAACCTCGTCCTTATCCCACAGGAAGTAGAAGGTTTGCATTGTATAATCAGGCTGATCGCTCTGAGATTCCCAATGCTCTGCCCTAGCCGTTCTAAGCTCACTACCATTTATTTCGTATGCGCTAGTAAACTCAGTACTATCACCATTGTTGTTTTTATCATATGTTGTACTTGTTTCGTTGCCAAGCCAATCAGTTTCATATGTGTAAGTATAATTACCTTTGCCTGTGTTGAACCAATCGTATGCTATCTTAGCGGTAGTATCCCAAGTGTTCTTAAAGCGCTTATGAATACCCATGCCGTAAGCCCAATCATCGCCTAGATCATAGCCGTTATACATTGTATCGGTATTCATAACCTCAAATATATCGATTTCTATGGTAAGCATTGGAACCTTGTACTTATAAGAGGTAATATCGCTTGGAACAAAGGCGGTTGCTGTTCCGTTATACTGGTCGTTAAGCTCGTAAACCTTACTGTAAAGTGAGTTATCGATAGCGCTGTTGCCACTAAAGGAATTACCATAGAGCCACCAAGCGGGGAATACATACTTCTCACTCGGTACCTGAGCTACAAGCTCGGCATAGCCGCGCTTAAAGAGCATCGATTTGCTTGTATCGAATGTACCGCCTGTTGCATACTTAATATCTGTTCCTTCAACAGTTGTTAGACCATTGTTAAGTGCTGCGCCTGTTTCAAAGCCTTTATCAGAGCGGTAATTGCTCCAGTAATTGCCCGATACATCATTGCGCATTACAAGCTTGCCGTTTGATATATAGTTGAAGTTCTTAATATCCTCAGGCATTGCAACTTCTACATCAGTAAAGAAATCAAGTGAGTGAGAAACATTCCAAGTGTTATGGTCGTAAGCGTTGGTGGGATTATTGACGCGACCAGAAGTATCCGTATAAGTACTAACTGTACCATAATCCTGATCGAACTCATCGCCCCAAAAGTAGATATAGAGAGTAGTTCCTTTAACATTGTTCTTAATCGTCTTGTAATCCTTATAGGAAGCGATTTGAACACCATCTTCATCAGTCAGGTAGCTACCGTTAACACTAACCGTACCGCCGAAGGTACCTGAAATTACAGGTATAGCTTCGCCATAAACAGCGTATTCCTTAAAGAGGTCAACAAGCTCTTCAACACCTGTTACATAGTTAGAGTTAAGCCAGATGCTATAATTACCATCGTTGAAATATGTCATATCAATCTTGAATGAATTATTATCATCAGCTTTTATACCATAACCAGTTTCGCTGTCACCAACAAGAATTACCTGCTCGGCAGCAGTCTTTGAGGTGCCGTTATCCGAATTGTATTCTGTGATATATGCCTGATACTCAGCAACTGTTCTTACAGGAAGCTCTACAAATGCAACCTCAGCGAAGTAGCGCTGTAATTCGTAAGCCGCATCGATATTATCATTTTCCTCGTAAACTATGGTGTATTCACCCTGTGCGAGGTTAGGCCAGAAGCCTTCATCGATATCGGCATAGTCATCAACCATAGAGCGCTTAAGCACCATAAGGTCGCGGATATCAACGGTGCCGCCATAGGTTATATCACCGTAAACATACTTATATGCCGAACGCCAGAGCAGGTTACTTCTGAGTGTGGTGAGGTCATCTGTATTGTAGCCGATGGTGTCGCCATCACCCGCGATATCAAGGTACTCACGAGCCGCTGCCTGATTCTTAAGTCTCGGAAGCTTAGAAGCTGTATTACCCTGATACCAGTTATCGGTGCCGAGGTCTGCGGCAGTAATATCACCTACTGCAACTTCAGCATAAACTTTATTATCGGTTGATGCAAATGTGGAAACTGCGGTAGTGTAAGCGTTTTCTACAGTGCCTAAATCGTTGCCGATAAAGCCATCGGTTGCAGAGCCAACAAAGAACACATTTGAAAGAACTGTTTCACTTGTTGCAGCACCTATAATACCGCCTACAATTGTGCCTGAAACTGTAGCGTTTGTTACAGATGAGAATGAAATCTTAGCAGCACCGCTTAGAACACCGCCTGAAATACCGCCTGCATTCGTAGCGTAAACATTGGCGTTTTCAATGTGGATATTCTTAACCACAGCGCCTGCGGCGAGCTGAGGAATAAGACCTGCATAAGTATTTGCGGCTAAGCTTACGGAATTAAGACCGTAAATTGTGTGGCCATCACCATCAAGAGTGCCAACAAATGCTGTATAGTCTGCTACTTCAGAGTTAATCCAAGGCGTGTTAGTCAGATCAATATCAGCAGTAAGCTTGAAGTGAAGCGGTGTGCCATAGCGCTGACCACCTGTGAGGATAGCCGCATAAAGCTGCTCGCCTGTGGAAATGCCGTAAGGCTTCTTAGCAGAGCCGTTACCGCCATCAAAGATGGTGTAATCAGTGATCATACCATTTGAAACTGCATTTGTTGCACCAAAGAAAACAAACTTCCAGTTATCTGTTTTAAGAGGTAGCGGAGCTGCATTTCCTGCTACGGTTGTAAAGCCTGCTTCCTTCCACATTGTCCAATCGAGAGTAGGCATACCTGTCTTGTTAAGGTTGGCTGCATCAACTGCTGCCATACCGCCGCAACGCTCTGCAAAATCACCTGAGAGCGCAACCGTTGTGTAGGTATTGAAAACATTGAAGGATTTTGTCCAACCGCCTTCGTTTTGTGTATAAATTGTCTCGCCATCGGCGTCTGTTTCTACAAGAGTTGCCTGCAGACCGTCACCAACGGGAGAATAACCAACTGATACACAGCCATCGATTGTTACACCGGTGCCCCACTGAATAGGACGGCCAACAATACCTGCGCAGTTTTTACCTTTATTATATGTGTTTTGAAGCTCGCCTTCAAAGATACAGTTTGTAACATAAATTTGGGCATTGCTGTGTGAGGCAGCAATACCGCCAACTGCACCTGCATCGGTTCTGGCGTATTCATACATATAGTAATTTCCGCTTGTTATGGCTGCTTGCGTTGCTGCAACATAGGCGTTTGTAACAGCCACGTTGGCAATAGCAAGACCCTTAGCGCCGTCTATAAAGCGTGAGGTAATTGTACCAACGGTGGTGTTAGCCGTTACATAAGATTTATCAAAACGAGCATTCTTGATAACTGCGCCTTCGCCCATAGCGGGAACAAAGCCTGCAGTAACTGCTGAAAAGCTTGCTGAGCTTGTGCTATACAAGCCGTAGATGGTAGCGCCGTTACCGTCAAACTTACCAACGAATTCATTATCTGTAGTGAAGGCTGCAGACCAGTTAGCGCCATTATTAATAATATAGCTCTGGGCTTTTTCAAGAGGTTCAATATCCCTGATGGGGTTGAGGTAAAGCACATCTACATTCTCAGCTACCTTGAAGTAAGCAGCGGCGGTGCCATCCTTAGTCTTACCATTGTTCGCTACCATACCGTAAAGCTGCTCGGCAGTTTTGATAATGTAAGGATCATTTTCAGTACCCTCGCCATCCCAGTTGGTAGCGGCAGTGCCGTTCCAGTAATCATAGTCGGGGTCCTTGAAGTAAGGATACTCGCCCTCTTCTCCTGCTCTCCAGTAAACACCCCAATAAATCTCGTCGAGCTTGGTTACTGCATCGGGACCGAGCACGTCGGCAGGATCAATAACAATAACATACTCGTTTTCTGCATATGCTGTGGAGTTAGCAGAATAAAGCACGCTGAAGTTTTCAAGGAACTTACTAAGAGCTATCTGAACATCTGTTTCCGCAGAAACTATGGAATTAACCTTTAAGCTTGCACTAGCGTCTACAACATATGTATGTGGAGCGATAACACCGTTAATAGTATCCGCAGCAGCATCAACTGTGTTGCCATAGGTTAAAATATTGGTTACATTGACAGTTATTCCGTAGTCACAACTTACATCAATTCGTGCGCCGCCAACAGTAAGTGAAGCTGCACCGTTTGCGGTAGTATTAGCGATATTAACATAGGAATCCGAAATGATAACCTTATCAACATTAACGCTGTTGTTATCGGTTGTTAATGCCGTATTGGATGTACAGCCGAATACAAGACCTGCCATTGCGCGCCAGGAAGTACCTGCATTCTTTACATAGAATTTATCAAAATGAACATTCGTAACTGTGGCATTAGCGCCGTAAAGCGGGATAAAGCCAACTGCATATGTTGCAGTTGTACTTGTTTCGATAGTTGAAAGACCAACGATGGTAGCGCCGTTACCGTCAAAATGACCGGTCCAGCCTGTATCTTCCTTGCTTGTGGGCTTATACCACTGTCTGCCGTAGGTAGCAAGGAATTCTTGAGCTTCAGCTTTATCCATTCCCTTAATAGGATTAAGGTAGATGGCGTCAACATTATCGTCAACCTTATAGTATGCGCCTTTACCGCCTGAAACAACCATTGCATAAAGGTGCTCGGCAGTTTCGATGATATATGGGCTTTCCTTAGTGCCTTCACCAGTCCAACTATTATCAGCAGTGCCATTCCATACCTTATAGTCAAGTGAGCCGAAGTAGGGGTATTCACCTTCTCCACCAGGCATCCAGCCACTGTACCAAGGAAGACCGGTCATTGCTGCCATAGCGCCCTCGCCCTTAACATCGGCTGCAGCGATGGTGGCGCTGTTGTTCCAAGTGCCTGTGGTGTAAACTGCACTGCAAGTGCTATATGTTCCTATGCCATAGGTAGGTGTTTCCTCGGCAGAAACAATATTTTCAAGCTTTATAGTACGTGTACCGCCTGATACATGCACAGCGCTGAATGCA
>CAZIXG010000086.1:0-5203 GCA_964543305.1 uncultured Ruminococcus sp. | reverse complement strand
GTGGAATCAAAGCCGTGTGACTCTGCAAACCCGCACTGTTAAAGGCTTTGTGAAACGGTAGATACCACTTGAATACGAGAATTTCGAGTCAGCCCCGTTATGACCACTTCGATACGTCTCCATATTTAACCCAGCCAAAGGCTGACTTCTAATATTATATTGATTTTTACATACAATGTCAAGGTGAATAATAAAAAACGAGCCACAGATTTTTATCTGTGGCTTGAGTTTTATTTGGGTAATCTGCCGTAGAGTGCGGTGTTTTCGTGCATAACCTCGGCGAGCCAGTCGTTAATACACTCGGGGGAAATTCTCCACTGCCAGTTGCCGCCCAGAGTGGAGGGCGTGTTTATTCTCGCTTCGCTTCCAAGAGCCACAAGGTCGTGCATCATCAGTATGGATGTATCTGCGACCGACATCATAGCCGCCTTCATCATTGCCCAGTTGAAGCCCTCATCATCTTGGTGGTTGAGGTATCGGCGGGCGGTTTGAACATCCGATTTGCTTGCCGATTTAAGCCATCCCATAATGGTATCATTATCGTGGGTACCTGTGTAAACCACACAATTTCTTTCATAGTTGTGCGGTAGATAATCGCTTTCCTCTCGAGAATCAAACGCGAACTGCAGCACCTTCATTCCAGGGAAAGCGGACCTTTTGAGCAATTTGCGCACGGCGGGTGTAAGGAAGCCTAGATCCTCGGCAATAATGGGCATATTTTCGCCAAATTCTGCCTTTAAGGCATTGAAAAGCTTCATATCTGGGCCCTTTATCCATCTGCCGTTTTTGGCATTTTCATCGCCAAAAGGTATAGCATAAAAAGACTCAAAAGCGCGGAAATGGTCGATACGAACAACATCATAACGGCTAAGCGCCTGCCTGAGGTAACCTTTCCACCAAGCATAGTTTGTGCTTTTCATATATTTCCAATTATAAAGAGGATTTCCCCAAAGCTGACCATCCTCGGAAAAGGCATCGGGCGGGCAGCCTGCAACGCGTTTAGGGCGAAGGTTTTTATCTAGCAAAAATTGCTCAGGCTCACTCCAAACATCTGCAGAATCATATGCCACATAGATAGGAATATCACCTATGATTTTAATACCCTTAGAGTTGGCGTAGCTTTTTAACTTGCGCCACTGCTTGTCAAATTTATATTGAACAAAGGTATAAAATTCTATATCCTCGCAGTATGTTTCAGATGCTTCTGCCAAAGCTGCCGGCTCTCGCATACGAAGCGGTTTTTCCCAAGTGCTCCAAGCAGTATCGTTATGAGCATTCTTTAATGCCATAAATATGGCATAATTATTAATCCAGTGGGAGTTATTATTCTTGAATTTCTGATAAGACTCATCTGCTTTGAAATTTTCAAAAGCAAGGCGCAACACCTTAAGACGGTTTTCGTAAAGCTTACCATAGTCTATCTTTTGAGGGTTATCGCCAAAGTCGAAGGAATTTATTTGAGCTTTCGTGAGTAAGCCTTCATCTATAAGCATATCGAGGTCGATAAAATATGGGTTTCCTGCAAAGGAGGAAAATGATTGATATGGCGAATCACCGAAGTTGGTAGGATTAAGAGGGAGTATCTGCCAATAGCTTTGTCCCGCTTTGCTCAGAAAATCCACAAAGCGATAAGCTTCACGACCAAAGGTGCCTATGCCATAGGGGGAAGGCAGGGAAAATATAGGCATTAAAATTCCACAGCTTCTCAAAAAAATTCCTCCTCCCCTTAGCCAAATGCTTTGACTAGGATTTAACATATCCTGTACAGTATATCATAACCCATAATTCGAATGCAATGTAAAATTTACAAACTTTTAAAATAAAAAAGTCTTGGGGATTCAGGTTTTAGTTTATTAAATACTATTAAATCCAAGCACGCAAAGGCTTATCACCGCAACAACAATTCCTATAATCTTAAGAGGGGTTGACTTTTCCTTGAACAGTGTTATTGAGTACACCGCAGAAAGCATCATCACGCCTCCGTTATCAACGGTGTAAAGTACAGCGGCATTGATGTATCTAAGCAGCAGTACTAAAACATTTACGGCAAGTCCCGAAACGATAAGGAAAAGCAGTAAAAACAGTCCACTTTTTTTGTTGAAACAAAAGGCCTTAAATGTGTTTTTCTTTTCCTTTACAAGCAGTTGAACTAATGCGATAATACCCATCAATCCGTAAGATATAATTATCATTTCCCGACTCTCGTTTGGATTGTATTGCTCCTGAGCTTTGAGAAGGGTACCGTAAAGACCGTTAAATATAAACAAAAGCAGACAAAAAATATAATAAGAAGCTTTAACTCCGCCAAGCTTAATATTTTCGATGTTCATTAGCACGCAGGCAATAATCATAGTGGCTATTGCGGCGCATTCTATAGCAGAGGGCAGTTCGCCCGTTGTTACCGAAACATAAAGCATCGGTACAAAAATTCCGCCGAATAGCATCATCATATTCATAAATGCATATGAGCCTCGGTCACCCGCCTTTATAAGCGAGGTGTTATAGCCAAAGAGCACTGCCGCGTTTATAGCGCCGAATAAAATGGAAACAAGAGAAATTTCAAATTTGAATCCTGCAAAGCCCCAGCTTAAAAGTGCGATAGCAATACTTTGCATAACACATAAAACAGGGCTTGCAAGCTCGTGCTTGCCAGTATAATTATCGGAATAAAACTTGCATAAGAGTGTTTGAAAGCTATATAACAAAACTAATGTGATGATAAGCAGCGTGGATATCATAACTAAATAATAGCCCTTCTCTTACAAACCTCTTTACACTTGCCGCAGCCTGTGCAAAGGTCATAATTAACTATAGCCACATTGTTTTCAAGGGTAATTGCCTGTGAAGGGCAGCTCTTTACGCACATTCCGCAGGCGATGCAAGAGGTCTTGCACACCTTAACCACTGCCGCGCCCTTATTTTTATTGTTGCAGGCAACGCGGGCGGGTGAGCCCTTGGGGATAACGGAAATAAGAGCTTTGGGGCAAGCGGCTGTGCACTTGCCACAACCAACACATATATCCTCGCAGATAATCGGTCGGCCGTTTTTAACGGTTATGGCGCCAAAGGGGCAAGCCCTCATGCAGTCGCCAAGTCCCATGCAGCCGAACTCACAAGCCACGGGACCGTTATGCACTAAATTTGCAGCAACGCAGCTTTTAAGACCGGTGTAGTTAAATCTATCTGCAACCGTGTCGGGATTGCCCTGACACGCGATAAAAGCAACCTTTGGTATAGCCGTTACTTCCACACCAAGTATTTCTGCTAGAGCCGAGGCGGTAGCAGCGCCGCCGGGGGCGCATTTATCGGGCTCAATTTCACCTGCAGCCACTGCTGCGGCATAGCCGTCACAACCCGAAAAACCGCAGGCACCGCAGTTAGCGCCGGGCAGGCATTCACGCACCTTTTCCTGCTTTTCATCAACGGGCACTGCCATAAATTTGGAAGCAAGCGCAAGTCCAAGTCCAGCGATAAGACCAATTACCGCTAAAATAATTACTGGAAACAGTATGTCCATAAATCCTAACCTCCTATTCCGGCAAAGCCTAAGAATGAAAGGGAAACAAGTGCCGCTGCCACAAGCGTTATGGGCAGACCCTTTAAAAATTCGGGGATATCTGCCGTTTCAAGCTTGGTGCGAACACCCGAGAACAAAAGCATAGCCAATAGGAAGCCAAGTCCTGCACCCAGGGCATTGAATATAGATTCAATGAAATTAAGCTCATCTGTGATGTTGAGCATGGTTATGCCTAAAACCGCGCAGTTGGTTGTGATAAGCGGAAGATAAACGCCAAGCGCGTTATAAATAGGCTTAATGAATTTCTTCAAGAAAATTTCTATAAGCTGAACGATGGCCGCGATTACAAGAATGAACACAACCGTCTGCAAATAGGTGAAATTTGGGTAGAGTATATAGGTGTAAATAGGCCAGGTAACCGCAGTTGCTATCACCATAACAAGAATTACGGCAATACTCATCGAAAGCGCGGTGTTAACCTTTTTTGAAACACCAAGGAAGGGGCAGATACCCAAAAACTTTGAAAGTACCATATTGTTGGTAAGAATACCTGCAAGCAAAATCGAAGCGATAGTGGTAAGATTAGTCATTCTCTACGCCCTCCTTTGCTTTTTCCTCTGCCGCAACAACGGCATTTTCGCACTCTGCTGCATTTTTGCAGGCGGAGCGTGCGGGGCAGTTAGCGCAGCCCAAGTGTTCTACCGGCTTTTTGCCTTGCTTTTTAGCAATAGCGTTTGAAGCCGCAACCAGCATACCAAACACAAAGAAGCCACCGGGCGGGAGCAGGAAGAGTATCATCGGCGTGATATGATTTGCAGTAACCGTGATACCGAATATAGTACCTGCGCCCAAGAGTTCGCGGATGGAGCCCATCAGTGTGAGGGTGGCGGTGAAGCCTATACCCATTCCAAGTCCATCAAGAATACTCGGAAGCACTGCATTTTTGGAAGCGAACATCTCAGCTCTTGCCAAAATTATGCAGTTTACAACTATAAGCGGCAGGAATATTCCAAGCGACTGGTCAATAGCAGGGGCAAACGCCTTAACCAGCATCTGTACCACACTAACAAAGCCTGCAATAACCGTGATAAAGGCGGGTATTCTAACCTTATCGGGTATAACATTGCGAAGCAGGGAAATTACAGCGTTAGAGCAAACAAGAACTATTGTTGCCGCAACACCCATGCCGATGCCGTTAGAAGCGGCAGTGGTTACCGCGAGGGTAGGGCAGGTGCCAAGCACTAATCGTAAAACGGGGTTTTCTTTAAGTAATCCGTTTGTGAAAATACTTAGGTTTTTAGATTTCATTAAGAATTACCCCCTTCAAGATTAATTACTGCCTCGGCATAGCCTAAGGACTTGTTAACAGCGCTTGTAACCGCCTTAGAGCTTATGGTGGCTCCTGTTACAGCGTTTATTTCGTTGGAATTACTATCAGCGCCGTTTTTAACAACGGTTATATCCTTTTTAAGGCCAGCATACTGAGTGTAAAAGTTTTCCTTTGTTATGTTTTGACCAAGTCCGGGTGTTTCGTCGGGCGCGTCAAGGATTTCTACCGCCTTAACAGTAAGGTCGCAGTTTACCGCCGTCATAACCGAAACATCGCCGCCATAGCCCTTTGCGGAAACGATAAAGATATAGCCTGCGGTCTCTTTTCCGTTTATAGCCTTATAGTAGCTTATCTCC
>CAZIXG010000085.1:0-5213 GCA_964543305.1 uncultured Ruminococcus sp. | reverse complement strand
TAAAGTTTTTGTCATAGGTTGACTGCTCATCGTGAAGGAAGATAAAACCAACCTTCAAGTCTGACTTTGCAATGTCAGAGCTTGTGTCCTTAGTACCGCATCCTGCAAACGAAAAGAGCATTAAAGCGGCAAGAAGAAGTGCAACAATTTTTTTCATTTTTTCTTTTCTCCTCTTTTTTGAAATTTTAATTTATGTAAATAAAAATTACATACTATTTTATCTGCGGAATTTAATAGTCTCAGGACTCATTTCCTCGACTATTGCAAGAGATTCCACGCGGATTCCCTTTTCACGGAGCTTATCTCCCCCGCCCTGAAATCCTTTTTCAATAGCACAGGTAGCACCCACAAGGGTGGCTCCCGCTTGATTTATAATATCAATAAGTCCCTCAAGCGCCTTTCCGTTTGCAAGGAAATCATCCACAATAACTACTCTATCATCGGGCTTTATATAGTCCTTTGAAACCACAATTGTATAATCGGTGTTATGTGTGTAGGAATGCACAACAGAGCTCAAAACCTCACCCGAAACATTGGCGCTTTTGTTTTTCTTGGCAAAAACCACAGGCAGATGCATAGCAACGCCCGCAGCCACCGCAATGGCTATTCCCGAAGCCTCCACGGTAAGCAGCTTTGTTACACCGTCATTTTTATAAATGCGGTCTATCTCCTTACCCATTTCAACAAGAAAATCAACATCAAGCTGCTGATTTAAAAAAGAGCCGACCTTAAGAATATTACCCTCGAGAACAGTACCCTCTCTGAGTATTTTTTCCTCTAAAGCAACCATCAAAGTCAACCCCTTTAATTAGTAAAAAAGCATAAAGGCAGACTGCCGCTATACAGTCTGCCCATAAATAAAACTAGCCATTTTTAACCAATAGTCACAACTTGTGGCGTTGCGGTAGAAACATTCGGGCCATACATCCAAAACTATATTGGCAAACTGTTTAATTTACATCAATATTTACACGAATATCCTATCACAACTAAAATATTTTGTCAACGAATTTTGTAATGATTTGTCGACTTTGTGTAAACTTACAGATAAAATTCATTTATGTAAATTAATAATTAGCAAAAAACACAATACTTAGCGTTTTTTGGTTATGCAGTCCGCAACATATATACCCATAGCGCCCGACTGTGAAAGTCCGCGGCAAATGCCCGAGCCGTCACCTATTATATACACGCCGTCTATCAGCTCAAACTTATTGTTCATAAACTGCGGACGGATGGAATAATACTTGCTTTCGCAACCGTAAAGCAATGTATCATCATTGGCGGTACCGGGTGCCACCTTATCAAGTGCATAGATTGTTTCTATAATATTGGTAAGTATTCTGTGGGGTAAAACAAGCGAAATATCGCCCGCCGTTGCTTTGAGTGTGGGAGCTACGGTATTTTGAGAAAGGCGATGCTCATTTGTTCTGCGACCGCGAATAAGGTCACCGAAGCGCTGAACAAGCACATTGCCGTTGCCTATCATATTTGCAAGGCGGGAAATATTCTCAGCGTATTCAGTAGGCTGATTAAATGGCTCTGTGAAACGAATGCTTGAAAGAATCGCAAAGTTACAGTTATCGGTCTTTTTCTCAGCCTGAGCATAGGAGTGACCGTTTGCAGTGATAATACCGTGGTTATTTTCCGCAGATACAAGTCCACCCTGATTAAAGCAGAACATACGGCATCGGTCCTCAAAGGTTTTGGTTTTGTAGAGAATTTTAGGCTCATAAATCTTGGAGGAAAATTCACGCCAGATTATATCCTTCATTTCAACGCGCACGCCGATATCAATATGATTTGAATGCATATGAACGCCGTTGGATTTGCAAAAGCTTGACACAAAGTTAGCGCCCGAGCGTCCCGTTGCAATTATAATATTTTTAGCACTAAGAATTTCACCATTTGTATAGTAAATCTTATATTCGCCGCCCTCACGCTCAACGCGGTCGCAATCATAAAAGCTGAAAAGTTCTGTACCTGAAGCGGCGATAGCGTTAATAAGATTTTGCATTGTGATATAGTTATTATCGGTGCCCAGATGCTTTACATTCATATCCAAAAGACGAAGATTATTTTGTATACACTTAAGTCTTAGTTCATCATTCGACTTATATACCTTAGGAATTCCCGAGGTGCAATACTCATTAAGAATTTTATCAACCTCATCTATGTAGATATTGGCAACATCGTCACCAAGCTCCTCACCCAGTGTGCCGCCATAGGCGGTGCCGAGGTTGAACTTACCATCAGAAAAAGCGCCGGCTCCTGCAAAGCCGCTTGTGATACTGCAGATTTTACAGTGAACACAGGTATTGTTTTTGCCTGCGGGGCATTTTCTGTTTTCGAGTGTGTTGCCGCGCTCGGTAACGGCAATTTTCATATCAGGGGAATTTTTACGCAGACGATATGCCGCCATAAGACCGCCTATACCGCCGCCTATGATAACAGTATCAAAGCTGTTTTTTGACATAAAAATCATCTCCAAAAAATTTAAGGACTGCAACCAAAATTGGTGCAGTCCCTACTGCTTTCATATTTTATATCATAAACTTTGGCTTGTCAACAAAAATTTGCAAGCTCATTTTCTATCATAAGAAGTCGGTTATATTTCGAAACTCTATCGCTTCGGCAGGGTGCGCCCGTTTTAATCTGCCCCGCGTTAAGAGCAACCGCAATATCTGCAATTGTGGTATCCTCGCTCTCGCCCGAGCGATGAGAAATCACGGCAGTATAGCCGTTTTTCTGTGCCATTCGAACCACATCGATGGTTTCTGTTAGAGTGCCTATCTGGTTCGGCTTTACAAGGATAGAATTTGCGGCGCCCTTTTGGAGTCCCATATTCAGTCTTTTCTTATTGGTAACAAATAAATCGTCGCCCACAAGCTGAATACAGCCGCCAAGCCTTGAGGTAAGTGTTTGCCACGACTGCCAGTCGTCCTCGGCAACACCATCCTCAATAGATATAATAGGATATTTTTTTATAAGTGTTTCATAGTAATCAATAAGAGCATTCCCTGTGAGTGCAAAATTCCTTTTAGGCATAACATATTTTCCATCGCTATACCATTCGCTCGAAGCGGCATCAAGCGCAATTTTTGTGTTTTCGATGTTATAGCCCGCGGCATCAACCGCCTTTAAAATAAGCTCTATCGCTTCTTCATCGGAATTAAGGTTCGGCGCAAAGCCGCCCTCATCGCCCACACCTGAGCCCAGTCCCTCAGACTTTAAGATTTTACCAAGGCTATGATATATTTCACAGCACTGCCTGAGCCCCTCAGAAAAGCTTTCTGCATTCACAGGAATTATCATAAATTCCTGAATATCAATATTATTTGCTGCATGCGCGCCGCCGTTTAAAATATTCATCATAGGCCGCGGCAGCTCTAAGGCATTAACACCGCCTAAATAGCGATAAAGCGGTAGTTTAAGTGAGGAAGCCGCCGCCTTTGCCGCTGCCATAGACACTGCTAACATTGCATTGGCTCCAAGTCTTGATTTGTTTTCGGTTCCATCGAGCGCTATCATAGCCTCATCTATCTTTCGCTGATTGGAAGCCTTTATTCCGTACAAACACTCGACAATTTCGGTATTTATGTTTTTTACCGCCGATTTAACACCCTTGCCGCCAAATCTTTTGCTATCACCATCGCGGAGCTCATGCGCCTCGTACATACCCGTTGAAGCGCCCGATGGGCTTATGGCAAAGCCTTCTGAGCCATCGCACAAAACCACACGGGCACCTACTGTGGGATTTCCGCGTGAATCTATTAATTCATAGCCGATAACTTTTTTAATATTCATATAAAACTTCCCTCACTTTTTTGTTATTTTACCCTTTATTTTTTTTAATATGTATGTTATACTTTATTCTGTATTGATATGTTTAAATTTATTTAGAGGTAATTATGGAATATAACAACAAAGAAAATCTTGATAGCAAGCAGGGCAACATTATTTACGGAAGAAACCCTGTTTTAGAGGCTCTGCGTTCGGGCAGAGAAATAGACCGCCTTCTCGTGGCGCACGGTGTGGGCGGCGGCTCTGTTTCGGCAATTATTGCAAAGTGCTCGAGCAGAGGTATTTTGATAAAGGAAATAAGCTCTCAGAAGCTTGATTACTACTGCGGCGGCGGTAATCATCAAGGGGTGGCTGTGATGATAGCCTCTCAGGAATATTCAACCGTTGAGGATATACTTGCCACCGCCCAAGAAAGAAACGAGAAGCCATTTATTATAATTTGCGATGAAATTGAGGACCCGCACAACCTTGGCGCTATTATCCGTTCGGCGGAAGCCTGCGGTGTGCACGGTATAATCATTCCAAAGCGCCGCTCGGCCTCGCTTAACGCCACAGTTGCAAAAACCGCGGCAGGCGCGCTTGAATATATGCGCGTTGCGCGTGTTACAAACATTGCAAACACCATAGATGAGTTAAAGAATAAAGGTGTGTGGGTGTTCGGCGCAGATATGGACGGCACCGATTACACCAAGACCGATTATGATATTCCCTGCGCAATTGTTATAGGTAACGAGGGCAAAGGAATCGGCGCGCTTACCGCAAAGAAGTGCGACGGTATAATCAGCCTGCCTATGTACGGAAAGACCAACTCGCTTAACGCTTCTGTTGCGGCGGGTGTGCTTATGTACGAGGTAGTTAGAAAAAGACATTTAGTTTAAATCTTAAAAGTGGGACATTAAATATGAAATTTTTCTCTAAAAATGATGGATTTGTAATTGATCCCAAAGAGGTTGAAGAGACTGAGCAGATTCCAAAGCCTGCCTCACCCGATGCAATTACACCCGATGAAATATCAACGCTTTTCACGCATGGAAACAGTGAAGAGCCACAATATGAAACAGATGGACCAAGTCCGCTTGATGTTTTAAAAAGCCGAATGCAGACTTCTGTTCCCAAGGAAAAAGAGAACGCTTATGAAGCTATAGAAAATAAACCCCAAAAAACCTTACTTCAAAAGCTTCAACGCTACACCGTTGATGAGCAAGGCCATGACCTTTCAGAAAACCATCTTCCCTTATATGAGCTTGAAAGCGTTGCCGAGATACTTAAAAGTGACGGCAACAAGGCGATTGAGGCACTTTCTAAAAAATATGATATTTCGGTTGATGATTTAGGTAAAACCCCGAAAAAACAGGATAAAAAACCGCAAAGAGTTGAAGAGCCTCAGAAAGCAAAAGACACAACGGTTA
>CAZIXG010000084.1:0-5268 GCA_964543305.1 uncultured Ruminococcus sp. | reverse complement strand
TTCTTTTATACTGCTTTGTCAAGCATTATATACCTATTTTTTAAGCCATGTAGAGGGTGAAATAGCTATAAGCAGCGGGAAAATTTCAAGTCGGCCAAGCAGCATTGCAACCGATAGAATTATTTTTGAAAAATTACTGTATGCCGCATAGCTTGATGCCGGTCCTACACCACCGAGTCCCGGTCCCACATTATTAAAGCAGGAAACCGTTGCCGTGAGATTTGTTTCAAAATCAAACGGCTCAAAACAAATAAGCAAGAACACAACAAATATGCATAGCATATACACTGCAAAATAGGTGTTTACACCGCTAAGAGTCTGCTCATCCAAAGATTTTCCTTCAAAACGAACTGTGCCAACAGAACGAGGATGCAGCATTTTCTTAATTTCCCTGCCGATATTTTTAACCAGCATTACGCTTCTTGCAACCTTAAGACCACCCGCTGTGGAGCCTGCGCATGCGCCCGAAAACATAAGTAGGAACAAAATCCCCTTTGAAAACTGGGGCCACAGATTAAAATCGGTGGTAGAATAGCCTGTGGTGGTAACAATAGATGAAACCTGAAATGCGGCATTTCGCAGAGCATCAGCAAAATTATTATAAATAGGCATAATATTCGCGGTTATAAGAGCAGTGCTTACGGCAAATATTCCAAGATAACTCCAAAGCTCATCACTTTTAAACACAGACCTAAACCGTTTTATCAAAAGCAGATAAAAAAGATTAAAGTTTATACCGAAAATAAGCATAAATATTGCTATCACCCACTGGCAATATGGGCTATACGAAGCAAGGCCATCCGCCTTAATACCGAAGCCGCCTGTGCCCGCGGTGCCGAAGGAATGAAGCAGGCTATCAAAAAGTGACATTCCGCCAGCACAAAGCAAAACTACCTCAACAACAGTTAAAACAATATATATAATATATAAAATCTTTGCCGTATCCTTAACGCGCGGCACAAGCTTACCGATTATGGGGCCTGGCATTTCGGCGCGCATAATATGGATAGAGCGGTCGGTAATATTGGGGATTATTGCCATTACAAACACAAGCACACCCATACCGCCTATCCAGTGGGTAAAGCTGCGCCAAAAGAGCATACTGCGACTCATAGACTCAACATCGGTAAGTATTGAAGCACCTGTGGTGGTAAAACCGCTCACAGTCTCAAAAAAAGCATCCACATAAGAGGGAATCTCACCCGACACGGTAAAAGGAAGCGCACCAAGTGCCGCCATAACTATCCACGCAAGCGCGGTTATGGCAAAGCCCTCCTTTGCATAGATAACACGGTTTTTTGTGCGAAAAGCAAGAAGCAATAATGTTCCCACAACAAGGGATATGGCGGCAGTTATTAAAAATGCCGCAAAAGAACGCTTCTCACTATAGATTACGGCTACCGCAATTGGAAAGAGCATCAAAAAAGCCACTAACTGCGATATTCTGCCCACAGTGCGGAGTACCATTTTTATATTCATATATTTCGCCTCTACTTCAAAATATCAGAAAGGTCGTTCATAACAGACTGTGTGGCCTTTGCTATAACAATTATCTTATCTCCTGCAATTATTTCATCATCACCTGAGGGGATAAATGCCTTGCGCTTTCGGATAATTCCTGCGATAAGAATATCAGACTTTAGCTTCATATCCTTAATAGGAATGTGCAGAGCCTTAAAATCAGACTGAACATTAAATTCAAGCGCCTCTACCCTGCCATCCATCAGCTTATAAAGTGTTTCCACATTACTACCTAAGGAATTTTCAACCGCGCGCACATAGCTTGTAACAAGGTTACTAACCGCTTTTTTAGGTGATATAATAGAATTAAGACCTAACTTTTCTGCCATATTTATAAGCTCATTGCGGTTCGCCTTTGTGATTACCTTTGGCACATTCTGTGATTGGGCAAAGAAGGAGATAAGGATATTCTCCTCATCAATTCCCGTAAGGGTTACAAATGCATCGGTGGAAGCTATTCCCTCTTCCAAAAGCAGATCTTGCTGCGCGCCGTCACCATTTATCACAACAGCGGCGGGTAAAAGCTCCGCAAATTTATTACATCTTTCGCGGTCTTTATCGATAACCGTTACGGCTGTTCCCGCTGAAAGCAGCATTTTTGCAAGATAGTAGGCGGTGGTGCTGGCTCCGAGTATCATAACACTGCGGGACTGCTTTTGAGCAACACCGAGCATTTTAAGCAGCTTCTGTGCCTCAGTGAAGTTGGCGGTAATGGCGATATGATCGCCGCTTTTAAGCACAAAATTACCATCGGGAATGAAGACCTCCTCACCGCGGCGCACAACGCCGACAAGGAAGCTTGCCTTATATTTCTTCCTAAGGTCGATAAGGCTCATACCGTCAAGCTGAGAATCGGGTTTAAGTATTATTTCCACCATTTCAAAATTTCTTCTTGAAAAGGTTTCTATATTAACTGCGCTTGGGAGCCTTAAAATATTGAAAAACTCCTGCGCCGCAAGCCGCTCAGGATTAATAGAGAGCGATATATCAAGCTGCCCGCGCACAAAGCCTAAATTTTTATCGTTAAATTCAGGGTTGCGGATGCGAGCCACAGTTTGCTTAGCGCCCATTCTCTTTGCAAAAAAGCAGGTGAGCATATTAAGCTCATCCGAGCCTGTAACCGCGATGAGCATTTCCGCATTTTGAACCTCTGCTTCGGCGAGAGTATCATAATCGACAGAATTACCGCAAACGCACATAACATCATAAATGTTGCTGATTTCGGATACCACCTGCGGGTTACTATCAACAACGGTTATATCGTGCCCCTCACTAAGCAGGCTTTCAATTATTGTTGTGCCAATCTTACCGCAACCTACAATAATAATCTTCATAATCTGCTCCTTAAAAAATATAATTCATCAAGCTATTATACTACATATGCTATAATTTTTCCACCCTTTTTTGAATTGACATACACTAAAGCGGGAATTATAATAAAACTATAATTCTTCCGAAACGGAGTTTATAAATGAACAAAACGAAAAAAAACATAATTATAATAGTTACAGTTATATTGGCAATTATAATTACCCTTGTTTCAATAATCTCAATAATGACCTATGTGGGAAAGCGGCAATTTCACAAGGATGATACTCATATTTCAGCCGAGCTTGTGGATGTTGAGGATGAGGAAACCGTTAGCTATAACGGAAAAGAATATGTGCTTAACAAAAACATTGTAAGCGTTCTTTTTATGGGTGTGGACCGCGATAATATTGACGAAAATCTGGGACTTGGCAACAACGGTCAGGCAGACTGCATCTTTGTTGCGGCGGTGGATACCAAAACCAAAAAGGTCGCTATTATACCAATTTCAAGAGAGACTATGGTGGATGTTAATATATACACAACCGATGGTGCCTTCGCAGGCGTTAACAGGCAGCAGCTTTGTCTTTCTTATGCATACGGAGGCACGCCTGAGGCATCCAGCGAGAATGTGATGACCTCGGTAAGGAGGATATTATACGGAATAAATATAAGCTCGTATGTTACCATTGAAATGGATGGCATAGGAAAGCTCACCGAGCTTATAGGCGGCGTGGATGTTGAATGCCTTGAGGAGATACATTACGGTGAATATCAGTATTATAAAGGACAAAATTTGAATCTTTCAGGTGAAGAGGCAAGATTTTATATAACCTATCGTGATGATGACCTTGAGGCAAATGCAAGGCGAATGGCACGGCAAAAGCAATTCCTTTCCGCTCTTTCAAGCACTACGGGCAACCGAGTTTTAGAGGACTTCACAAGGCTTTCAAATTATTACACCACCCTATCCCCTTATTTCTCTACCAATGTTTCACTTTATCAGGTCACCTATCTGGCATCGAGCTGTTTGCGCCCAAATTTTGGTGATTCACTGGAATTTAAAACAATTGAAGGCACGCTCACACAAGGCGAAAAATGGGTTGAGTTTACACCCGATGAAGAATCTGCACTGAGTGTTGTTATGGACACCTTCTATGTTGAAAAAGAAAACTGAATAAGTGCAAAACAAAAAGGACTTTTCCTAAGTGGAAAAGTCCTTTATTTCGCGGCTGTAGCCATAGCTTCAAGCTGCTGCTCATAAGCCTTGGGCTTTGCAGTGGTGCCGTGCTCACCTGCGGGATGGTAGGTGGGAACTATCGACTCCACAAAGCTCTTTACCCGCTCAGGCTCATCATAGCATATATGCATAAGCGCTTCGATATTATCTATAAGCTTTTCGATATCGAAATCTAAGGGGTTGCATATATTGATAAGCTTATTGGGCGTTGTGCGCAAGCCCTCCTCCGCCATAAGCTTTTCCTCATAAAGCTTTTCTCCAGGGCGAAGGCCTATATATTCTATCTTAATATCAACATCAGGCTTAAATCCCGAAAGCTGAATAAGGTTGCGGGCAAGGGTATCAATTTTAACAGGGGCACCCATATCAAGCACAAATATCTCACCGCCTTGTGCATAATAGCCTGCCTGCAAAACAAGACTTACCGCCTCGGGAATGGTCATAAAGTATCTTATTATATCGGGATGGGTAACTCTTACAGGACCACCTGCCGCTATCTGCTTTTTAAACACAGGGATAACCGATCCGTTAGAGCCCAACACATTTCCAAATCTAACAGCAACAAATTCGGTTTTTATCTCCTTCGGAGATTTCACAAATTCTACCGCACTTTCATTACTATCATCATGCTCATAAAGCGGGCGAAATTTATCGGCGTTGCCATCCTTGACAAGCTTATCAAAGGACTGCACCACCATCTCGCAAAGTCTTTTACTCGCACCCATAATATTGGTGGGATTAACCGCCTTATCGGTGCTTATCAGCACAAAGCGGCGGCAACCGTTCATAACCGCGGCATAAGCCGTTTTATATGTACCGATAACATTATTTTTTATCGCCTCGCAAGGGCTATGCTCCATAAGCGGAACATGCTTATGCGCTGCCGCATGGTATACGATTTCGGGCTTATATTTTTTGAATACATCAAAAATCTTTCGGCTATCACGCACAGAGCCTATAAGCACCTCGAGATTAAGACTTGGATATTTATATTTAAGTTCCTGCTCAATATCATAGGCGTTGTTTTCATAAATATCGAAAATTATAAGCTGCTTTGGGTTGTGAGAGGCTATCTGACGGCAAAGCTCACTTCCTATCGAGCCGCCACCGCCCGTTACAAGAATCACCTTATCCTGAAGCAAGTCAAATATCTCATCCATATTTATCTTTATCTGCTCTCTGCCAAGAAGGTCCTCAAC
>CAZIXG010000083.1:0-5376 GCA_964543305.1 uncultured Ruminococcus sp. | reverse complement strand
TCTCAGGTGAATTATGATATTATTTCATCGATAGCCGAAAATGAAGGAAGAACGCTTAACGATATAGGTATATACAGTAATCCCCATTATACTACTGCACTTTCGATTAAATCGGCAAACGGTGAGGAAGTGGGCTTTGTTGTTGCCGCTGCATCAATAAATGATGTTACTAATCTTATGAAAACCGTTTCGCGCTTTTATCTTATATCGGCAATTATTCCTGTAGCGCTTATGTTCATTGCGCTATATATTATGACATCTAGATTAACCCGCCCGCTTAAATTGATGTCAGAAGCGGCAAAGGCGATGTCCAAGGGCGATTTTTCAAAAAGAATTCCGGTTACTAGTGATGATGAAATCGGTCAGCTTGCGGTTTCCTTTAACCATATGACCAATTCGCTTGCCCGTCTTGAGGAAATGAGAAAGAGCTTTGTTGCAAATATTTCACACGAGCTCCGTACCCCGATGACCACCATTGGCGGCTTTATTGATGGTATAATCGATGGCACTATTGAAGGCGAAAAGCAGCAATATTATTTGCAGATAGTATCAGATGAAGTGAAGCGGCTATCGAGAATGGTTGAGTCAATGCTAAGCCTTGCCCGCCTTGAATCGGGCGAGTTTACCTTGAAACCTGAACTATTTGATTTCCGCAAGCAGCTTTTTAGTATTGTTATCAGTCAGGAGCAGCGAATTGAAAAAAAGCAGCTTCGCATTGAGGGACTTGATGAGCTTCCCGCAGTAAGTATTAATGCCGATAAGGATTTAATACATCGTGCGGTATATAATCTTGTTGACAATGCGGTAAAATTCACCGAGGATATGGGAACAATAAAATTTGGTATTAAGCTTGATTCAAAAAGCTTTATATTTAGCATTGAAAACACAGGCGAGGGAATACCGCAAAACGAATTGCCTTATGTTTTTGATAGATTTTATAAGGTTGATAAATCCCGCTCGGCGGTTAAGCAGAGCACAGGCTTAGGGTTATATATAGTTAAAACTATAATTAAAAATCACGGTGGCTCAATAACCGTTTCAAGCGTGGAAAATCAATTTACGGCATTTAAATTTACTCTGCCAATAAATAAATAGGAGGATGTATATGAGTGAGTTTAACGAAAACTTTAATAATGAGGAAATAATAAATGATATAGATGAAATACAAGAAAGCACTCAGGTAGAGGAACAAATACCCGCTGATGAGACTTTCCCTGATGAAGATGAAGCTCCTGTTTGGAACAAGGTTAGCTATACTCAGGATTTACCTGTAACCGATTATAAGCCGATGAATAAAGGGCTTAAGGTGTTTTCTCTTATTCTCGCCGCTGTAATTTTGCTCACAGGTAGCTGCACAGCAGGTTATTTTCTTGGCAGAAACAGCGTTTCGGGCAACTATATCGGCAGTATAATTGATGTTGATTTAGAATCAAGACCAAAAAATGAGGATGCGCTAACACCTGCACAGGTTTATGCCGAGGTTAATAAGTCGATAGTTGGTATTCGTGTTTACAATAACTCCGGACAGATGGGTGATGCCTCGGGCGTTTTCTACACTGATGATGGCTATATAGTAACAAACGACCATATATATTCAGAAATCGGCGCGCCTAAATTCAAAATCTATACTTACGATGGCACCGAGTATGATGCGGTTTATGTTGCGGGCGATGTTGTAAGCGATTTGGCAGTTTTAAAAATCGAGGATGGCAGCGGCTTCAAGGCTGCAAGCTTTGGCAATTCTAACGAGCTTTATTATGGTGAGGATGTTGTTGCTATCGGCAGACCGAACGATGCCACCGATGCTTCCTCTATAACAGGCGGTATGGTTTCAATGACCAAAAAGCGTGTTAAGACAACTTCAAGCTATACAGCCCGACTTATTCAAACTGATAGCGCCATTAATCCCGGCTCCTCAGGCGGTGCACTTGTTAATATGTACGGTCAGGTAATAGGAATCACCTCTTCAAAGCTCGCGGGCGAGGAGTATGATGATGTTGGCTTCGCCATTCCCACCACAACTATGAAGCGGGTTGTTGAGCAGTTGATTTCAGGCGGAAAGGTTACCGATAGGGCAAAGCTCGGCATAACTTACACCGAGGTTAATTCCGTAACCGCAGAAATGGGCGGCTATGATAGCTCAGGCCTCTATGTTGTATCGGTTGGCGAGGATAGCGATATCTTCGGCAAGGTAGTTGAGGGCGATATGATAACCCATGTGAACGGTCAGGCAATAACTAATGATGATATCATTCTTGATGTTATTGAGGACTGCAAAGCAGGCGATACCATTACTCTCACAGTCGTTTCAAAAAACGGAAAACAGACTGATTACAATGTAAAGCTTAAGGCCAATATCGGCGAATCAAGCTATTCCGAAGTGATAACGCAGTCAACCACTCAGGGCGAGCAGAGCTCTTCTGAAGGCTCGGGCGGCGGCACCTTTGATTTCCCGTTCGGCGAATAAAAAATTTAAAAAATTTGGGGACAGACAGTAAACCTTTAATGGTCTACTGCCTGTCTTTTTTTATTGGCTTTTTTTCCTTGTGTTTTTTAAAAGCTTTTTGGCAAGATTAAAAAAGGGAAGTGAAAGAATATGAAAAAATTAATAAAAACCTTTTTCGTTATAGCGGCGCTTCTTAGCAGTCTTGTGTTCACCGCTATATATATTATGGATAACAGTGTTGCCGATAGCTATAAGGTTAATAAGGGCGAGGAGCTCACCATTGATACCTTTGTGCCCGTAACCGCGCATTATAAGGGTGTTAAAATGTCGCAGGAAAGCGTTATCCGCTCCGTGGGTGAAAGCTTTGATGTCGATTTAAAAATATTCGGCGTAATACCATTTTCCACCGTCAGTGTTGAGGTGGTAGACGAAATGTATGTTTCGGTGCTCGGTAATCCGTTTGGTATGAAAATTTATACCGATGGTGTTCTTGTGATTGAAGTATCCGATGTTGTTACCTCGGATGGCACTGTGAATCCTGCAAGCTCAGCCGATATAAGGGTGGGAGATTATATTAAAACTGTAAACGGCTATGAGATTAGCTGCAACGAGGATTTATCTCAGGTGGTTTTGGAATCAGATGGAAGCGCTATGGACTTTAAAATTATTCGTGAAGGTAAAACTATTAATACTACTGCTACCCCCGTAATTGATAAAGAGAGCGGTGTCTGGCGCCTTGGCGTTTGGGTGCGCGATAGCTCGGCAGGTATTGGCACACTTACTTTTTATAGCCCCACAACAGGTGTTGTTTGCGGGCTTGGCCACGGTGTGTGCGATAGTGATACCGATGTGCTTTTAAATATAAATTCGGGCGAGCTTGTGGGCGCGGAAATTGTATCGGTGGAAAAGGGAAGCGCAGGTAACCCCGGTGCCTTAAAGGGCAAGTTTACCTATGATACCATAGCCGATATCTGTCTTAACTCAGAAAACGGCGTATACGGCTTTTTAAAGCAAACTGTGGACACATCAAATCTCACAGAAATTGCCTTAAAGCAGGAAGTGTATGACGGCGAAGCCCAGATTTTATGCACCATTCAGGGCGACACCCCTAAGCTTTATTCCTGCACTATAAAAAAACGAACTTCAAACTATCTGTCTAATACCCAAAACCTCGTGGTCACAGTAACCGATGAGGAACTAATTTCTCTTACCGGCGGCATAGTTCAGGGTATGTCGGGCAGCCCAATACTACAAGGCGGCAAGTTAGTCGGCGCACTTACCCACGTGCTCGTATCCGACAGCCTCACAGGCTACGGCGTCTTCGCCGAAAATATGCTAGAAACCGCGCAATCCGTAGGGGAGTGCAACCTCCCGTCAAACAAAGAAAATTTAAAGCAAGCGTCGTAATATTGCATAATTCACAATTGAAGCGGTAGATGAATAGCCTTCTCCTTGAGGAGAAGGGGGGACCGCTTGCGGTGGATGAGGTGTATATTATATAAAAAGTTTTTAACACCTCATCAGCCACAATTTGTGACAGCTTCTCCTCAAGGAGAAGTCTTGTTTATAATACCGATCGCGATGACATAGTACCCACGTACTTATAGATGTAATTTATGTCAAGCGTTTACAATTGTAGAGAAAAGCGGTTTGACTAAACATTATGATCCCGACGGAAATTTGTTCACCGCAAAACCAGAAACTTTGAGTTAAATAACTAGAGGGACAAGTGACGGTTCTGCGTCTTACTCGTTGGTCCTAATATAACACGTATATCTAAATTCCGTTACCTATAATACAATGAAATCGTATCTACTTGGTGCGGTTTCTTTGTGTTTAAGGGGATTTTTAAGAATAATTGATTTGAAAAATGTATTGGTCCTATATTGAGACACTCGTGTCGGGTAGTCCGATTTTGCAGGACGGAAAGCTTGTCGGTGCGCTTACCCACGTGCTTGTTGATGATAGCAAAACAGGCTATGGCATTTATGCTGAAAATATGCTATAAACAATGTGGTGAAATGGAAGAAGAATTAACCCTCTCACGGTAGAAAATCTATCGTGAGAGGGCGTTTATTTTCTAAGAAAGGCATAACTCTAAAAGGATGGATTTAGTATCAAATTAGAGTTATGCCTTTTAAGTAATTTTATATTAAGCTTTATGTAAAAATTAACAGTTTAACTTGCTATACATTAATAATTATCATTATCTGCGATGCTAAATGAATTTAATTTAGGCAAGGGAATGCCCGCGCGACTATATGCTTCTTTAAAAATATTTAACGAAGAGCGTATACCAATTCCAAAACGATCGCAGCCTGCATCTACCATTGCAAGCATTGTGTCGAGGTCGCGCACACCACCTGCAGCCTTAATCAATGCGCTGTCGCCAATGGTTTGCTTTATGAGATGTATTGTATCTACGGTGGTTGGTTTTGGTCCCCAACCGGTACCGGTTTTTACAAATGTTACACCTGCTTTAACAGCAAGCTCGCTACCTATTTTTATTTCATCATCGGTAAGATAACATATTTCAAGTATAGATTTTACGGGAACACCATCCGCTGCATCAACGACCGCCTTTATATCGTTATATACAATGTCATATTGTTTGGATTTTAAAGCGCCGACATTTATAACCATATCAAGCTCTTTACATCCAAGTGAAATCATTTCTTTTGCCGTAAAGACCTTCATTGAAGTGGTGTCAGCGCCTGCGGGGAAGCTTACAACACCTGTTACAACCGTATCGGGTGTATCGGACAGTTTATCTATAACATATTTTGTTACAGCAGGCATAGGACTTGCACAGATGCAATTAAATCCTTTGACGATATCTATAAGCTGCTCTACCTCTTGCATAGTAACATCGGTACGCACGGTGCTTATATCGGTTATGCGACCGATTTTTGATAAATCTAAATTTTTGC
>CAZIXG010000082.1:5230-5475 GCA_964543305.1 uncultured Ruminococcus sp. | reverse complement strand
GCAGAAAAGAGAATTGAAAATTTAAGAAATGTAGCAATTATTGCCCATGTTGACCATGGCAAGACAACGCTTGTTGACCAGCTTTTAAAGCAAAGCGGCACTTTTCGTGAGAATGAGGCGGTAAGCGAGCGCGTTATGGACTCAGGCGACCTTGAGCGCGAAAGAGGAATTACCATTCTTTCTAAGAACACAAGTGTTTATTATGGGGATGTAAAGATTAATATTATTGATACTCCGGGACACGC
>CAZIXG010000082.1:0-5220 GCA_964543305.1 uncultured Ruminococcus sp. | reverse complement strand
CTTCAGATGGTTGACGGTGTTTTACTGCTTGTTGATGCTTTTGAGGGTTGTATGCCACAGACTCGCTTTGTGCTTAAAAAGGCGCTCTCACTCGGAAAAAAGGCGGTTGTTGTAATCAACAAAATTGATAGACCGATGGCAAGACCTCATGAGGTTGTTGATGAAGTTCTTGATTTATTTATCGAGCTTGGCGCAGATGAGGAACAAATAGAATTCCCCGTGGTTTTCGCCTCGGGCAGAGATGGCTATGCAACATATTCACCCGATATCGCAGGTAAAGATATGAAGCCATTGTTTGAGGAAATAGTTAAGGAAATAGAGCCACCTGTGGGAGATAGCGAGGCACCGCTTCAGATACTGTTTACCAACATTGAATATGATGATTATATTGGCAGAATCGGTGTTGGCCGAGTTGTGCGCGGTTGTGTTAAAGTGGGGGATAGCGTTGCCCTTTGCCATAAGGACGGCACCAGCACCAGAGTTAAAATAGGTAAGCTGTTTATGTATGAAGGTCTCAAACGGACTGAGGTTGAAAGTGCATCGGTTGGTGATATTATTCAGGTTGCGGGTATCAGTGAGCTTGAAATAGGCGAGACCGCCTGCGATTTAGAACATATTGAGCCACTGCCATTTGTTAAAATTGATGAGCCGACTTTGGCTATGAATTTTATGGTAAACAACTCTCCTTTCGCGGGTAAGGATGGTAAGTATGTAACCTCGAGAAATCTTCGCGAAAGGCTTTTTAAAGAGGTCCTTACCAATGTGAGCCTGCGGGTTGAGGAAACCGATAGTGCAGATACCTTTAAAGTATCGGGCAGAGGTGAACTGCATCTTTCCATCCTCATAGAAACAATGCGCCGCCAAGGCTATGAATTTCAGGTTTCACCCCCAAATGTTATATTCAAGCACGATGAGGATGGCAAGCTGCTTGAGCCTATTGAACTGCTAATGATAGAGGTGCCCGAGCAGTATGTTGGCTCGGTTATGGAGCGCCTTGGCACCAGACATGCGGAGCTTAGAAATATGGGCACCCGTGAGGGCGGAATGTCGCACCTTGAATTTTTGATTCCCGCACGCGGACTTCTTGGATATCGCTCACAGTTTATGAGTGATACGAATGGCAACGGTATTATGAATCATATTTTTTACGGATATGAGCCATTTAAGGGTGAAATAGAGCAGAGAAACACAGGCTCTATTATAGTTCATGAAACGGGCGAGAGCACAGGCTACGGTCTTTTTAACACCCAAAGCCGCGGACGACTGTTTATCGGTGCGGGCGTGCCCGTATATGAGGGTATGGTTATTGGTGAAAGCCCTAAGAGTGAGGATATTGTTTGTAATGTTTGTAAGGCTAAGCACCTCACTAACACAAGAGCTTCGGGCTCTGATGATGCACTTAAGCTCGTACCACCTTCAATTATGAGCTTAGAGCAATCGCTTGATTTTATTAAGGATGACGAGCTTGTAGAAATAACGCCTAATCATATCAGAATTCGCAAGAGAATTCTTAACAAAGAACAACGAATGAAATACGAGGCAAAAAATCGCTGATGAACTATATTATTCTTGATATGGAATGGGATAGCGCATATCATCCCCTTTATAAAAGGTTTGTAAACCAGATTTTGCAGATAGGCGCGGTTAAGCTAGATAGTCAATTTAATATAGTTGATACTTTCGATGTAACGATTAAATCTTCAATTTCTAAAAGGCTTTCAAAGCGTTTTACCGACCTTACGGGTATTACGAAGGAAATGATGCTAAACGGCACATTGCTTTTTGATGCTGTGAGCAGGTATAACGCTTGGATTGGGGAAGATACCGTTACTATGACCTGGAGTAACTCTGACCTTTTTACCATCCTTGAAAATCAAAGATATCTTTTGAAAGGTGTTAGCTTTAAAATCGATAAATATCTTGACCTGCAAAGGTATATTCAGGGTGAAATGGCGCTTCTGGGGCATGAATGCAAATCGCAGATAGCGCTTGGTAATGCGGCTGAAATTTTAGGCATTACAACACAAGGATACGAGTTGCATAACGCTAAGGATGATAGTCTTTTGTGCGCAGCGCTCCTAAAAAAGTATTACTGTAAAAAGCGCTTTGAGATGATGATAAAGGATACCTCCAACCCCGAATTTTATCGCAGACTTTGCTATAAGCCGTTTTATATCGATAAAATCAATGATTCTCATATTGATAAATCAGAGCTTAGATTTAATTGCGAAGCTTGCGGAGAGAGGATGAAGCGTCTAAGTAAATGGCGCTTTCACAACAGAAATTTTACTGCTGATTTTTATTGCAAGACCTGTGATAAAAAATTTGTCTGTAGGGTTAGCTTTAAAAAGACCTATGATGATGTGGTGGTTAAGCGCCATATTAGGGTTAAAATGCCAAAGGAGAACAAGGATGCACTGCCAACTGTGCCCAAGGAAGTGTGATGCTGTTCGCACTGAAAGCGAAAATTTAAATGGCTTCTGCCAAATGCCCTTGCAGCCTAAAATTGCAAGGGCTGCTTTGCATTACTGGGAGGAGCCGTGTATAAGCGGCAAAAATGGCTCAGGAACGGTTTTCTTCAGTGGGTGCACGCTTCGTTGTGTCTACTGCCAAAATGCCGAGATTAGTGCCCATAACTGCGGTAAGACAATAAGTGTTCAGCGGCTTGCCGAAATTTTTAAAGAGCTTGAGGAGTCAGGAGCGCACAATATTAATCTTGTAACACCTACACACTTTGTTTTGTCAATCATTGAGGCTTTAAATATCTATAGGCCTAATATTCCTATAGTTTATAATTCAAGCGGATATGAGAATATTGATACACTCAAAATGCTTGAAAAATATATTGATATTTATCTCTTGGATTTTAAATATATGTCATGTGAACGGGCGAGAGCTTTTTCTATTGCCGCTGATTACCCACAGGTCTGCAAGGCTGCGGTTTTAGAGGCTGTTCGCCAGCAACCAAATTGTATATTTGAGGATGGCATGATGAAAAAGGGTGTAATTTTAAGACATCTGTTGTTACCTCAAGCAACGAACGAAGCAATAGAAATATTCGAATGGGTGAGAAAAAACGCATCTTCTGCTTATTTTAGCATAATGAGTCAGTATGTCCCATATGGTAAAGCGTTAGATATGCCTATTATAAATCGAAGAATAACGGCGAGAGAATATAACAAGGTTGTTGATTATATAGTGGATAGTGGTTTTGAAAGCTGCTATATTCAAGAGCGCAGCAGTGCAAGTAAGGATTTTATACCAAACTTTGATTTAACAGGAATATAAAAATGCACCTCGATTTTTTGAGGTGCATCTCCATTTTAATTAAAACTACCGTTTTCAAGATGTAATATATTATCACACGCGCTAAGAGAGGTGTTTCTGTGTGTGATAAAAATAATTGTTTTATCCGTAAATTCCTTTAAATTTTTAATGAGCTGTGTTTCCGTTGCTTCATCCAATGCAGATGTGGATTCATCAAGCAATATTATCGGTGCATTAAATAACAATGCTCGTGCTATTGCTATTCGCTGAATCTGACCTTCTGAAAGACCACCGCCGCGCTCGACGAGCATCGTATCAAGGCCATCGGGTAATGAAGCGATATAATCATAAATAACCGCAGCCTTTGCGGCTTTAATTATTTTGTCATCACTAACGCTTTTGTCGCACAAGGCTATATTTTCGCGTATAGTGCCCGAAAGAATCATATTGCCTTGGGGAACATAAGAAAACATAGGTCGAGTGGTTTCGTTTATAAGGGCTTTACCATCAAAAGAAAGGGTGCCCGCAAGGGGGGAGTGTAGCCCTAAAAGCAGCTTAAAAAGGGTGCTTTTTCCGCTTCCCGATTCACCTGTAATAGCCGTTACTGTGTTCCTTTTGATTTCAAAAGAGCAGTCTCTTAAAAGAAGCGATTTATCATAAGCAAAGGCGAGCTTGTCACCAATGATGCTATCAAAGCAGCTATCAATTTTTTGAAGCTCCTTTTCTCGAAGGGCGGGTGGCTCGTTTTCTAATTGCTCAAGGTCTATAAGTCTTTCTGCAGAAGCTATCATAGAAAAATATCTCGGAATAACACCCGAAATATTTTGAAGCGGGGCGCGAAGCATTGAAATGAGCTGCAAAAAATAAATCAGTGTGCCTGTGGTCATAACACCTGCCGCAATTCTACCTGCACCCCAAACGAGCACGCCATAGTAACCTGCGGTGAAGAAGAAATACAAGCTCATAGAAATTAAAACAGAAAGAAAGTTCCGTTTTATCTTGAGAGATTTATTTATCTGCATATATTCGTTAAGCTTGTCATATAGCGGCGCTTCACCCGAAAAGGTTTTAACAACAACGATATTTGCAAAGCATTCCTGTAAAAAAGAACGGGTTTGTCCCTCACTGCGTTGAACCTGCTTGTGTAGCTTTTTGTATCGCTTACTCAGAAGCCTACCCATAAGTGGCAAGAAAAATCCAACTATCAATACAGAAATTGCCAATATGTAATTCTGATATAAAAGAGCAACTATTCCTGCAATGATTTTTGTAAGCATTGAAACAACGCTTGGAATTATTGAAACACAGCCGTTTACCACCTGCTCCACATCAGAGGAAAATCGGTTAAGCAGGTCGCCTGAATGATATTGTGAAATGTCGGCATATTTTTTTCGCAAGACTTTTGTAAACATATGATTTCTAAGAGCAATGTTAATATTGCTAGAAACCCTGATGCTAATAATCGAAATTGCCGAATCAAGCGCTATTTGTATTATAATCAAAATAAGCAGACTAAGCCCGCCTGCAATTAGCGCGCTTTGGGTATTTAAAGCGGCAGAATCTATTACATTTTTTGAAGCATTAGCCAGTAGCACATAGATAACCGCCGCCAAAGCGTTAAGCAGAGAAATCAGCATCACATAAGGCAAAAAATGCTTTGTTTGTTCATATATCCATTTAACGGATGAGTTTTTACTTTTCATTCTTCTATAATTCCGTTTTCCTTTAAAGTCCTTATAAAAATATCGATATTATTAAGCGCTAAAACAGTTGATATATCATAGTTTTCGAGTAAAGCGTTGAGCATTTGTTCCTTGCTAACCTCGCCTGAAGCCAGCATATTCCATAGAAAAACAGAGGTTCCTGTTAGAAAAATAGTGGAGTTAAAATCCTTTTGAATGGTCTTGTCACAGATAACAGCATACTCTCCATTTTCCTTTTTTAACGAAAATC
>CAZIXG010000081.1:3671-5510 GCA_964543305.1 uncultured Ruminococcus sp. | reverse complement strand
TTGGATGAGCTTTGGTGCTGGATTTTTATCGTTTGTTGCAGGCTTTAGAAATATTGATAAAAGTCTTTATGAAGCCGCTGCTGTTGACGGACTTAAAAACCGTTGGCAAGAGCTTTGGTATATTACACTTCCTGCCATTAAGCCTCAGATGATGTTTGGTGCTGTTATGAGCATCACAAGTTCATTTGGTATGGGTGATGTTATTTCGGGAATTTTTGGTTTTCCGAGCACTAACTACGCATTACATACATTGGTTCATCATATGCAAGACTATGGCAACATTAGATATGAGATGGGATATGCCTGCGCTATTGCTGTAATACTCTTTGTTATCATGGTGGGCGCAAATAGTCTGATACAACGCTTGTTGCGCGGTATTGGAGATTAATTACCACTATGTAAAAGTGCCGAAAATTTCTGTCGGCAGAATGGAGAAAAGTATGAAACATTCTTTCGCAGCAGTCATTCGCGGAAATCGCGTTAACCGTTCTCGTGTAGGAACAATAGCGATGTTTTGCGTGCTTATGGTATTTGCGATTTTTATGGCGCTGCCTATGATAATAATTATCGGAAATGCCTTTAAGCCACTTGATGAGCTGTGGGTTTTCCCGCCAAAGCTTTGGCCTTCAAATCCCACATTCAAAAATTTTCGCGATATGTTCAGCGTATTATCAGATTCTTGGGTGCCTTTTTTGCGGTATATTGTTAATTCATTATTTATAACTTCAGTTGGCACCGCAGGGCATATAGTTATTTCATCTATGTGTGCTTTTTCGTTGGCAAAAAAGAATTTTCCAGGTCGAGCAATTATCTTTAACACCATTGTGCTTTCGCTTATGTTTAACGCGACGGTGACTCGTATACCTACATATATTATTATGGCGAATGTAGGCTGGATAGATAGCCATCTTTCGCTTATCATTCCTGCTTTTGGCAGTTCTCTCGGACTTTATCTTATGAAGCAGTTTATTGAGCAGATGCCTGATGCTTTGTTGGAGGCAGCTCGTATTGATGGCGCATCACAATGGAAAATATTCTGGCGTATTGTAATGCCTAATGTTAAACCCGCGTGGCTTACACTTATATTGCTTTCGGTGCAAAGTCTGTGGGGTATCGGCAGTAGCTCGTATATTTATAAAGAAGAGTTAAAAACTTTGCCATATGCGCTTAATCAAATTCTTGCAAGCGGAATCTCACGCGCGGGTGTAGGCGCAGCCGTAACATTTATTATGATGCTTCTTCCGATTTCTATATTTATTGTAAGTCAAAGTAATATTATCGATACAATGGCATCTTCGGGCATAAAAGATTAAATGGAGGTAGATAGCAAAAATGAAAAGAATATTGTGTTTAATGCTATGTTTGCTTTTGATTTTTTCTTTTGCTGTCACTGCGTCGGCTGAAACATCGACAAACGACCTTCCGTATGATTCTTATGTTTACCGAAATGGTGATACGCCGCTCGCTGTGCCTTCACCGTATTCGTGCTCCCAGACCTTTGAAGCATCTGATTTTGGACTTGACACCTTTAAAAGTATGTCAGATTTATATTATAACGGTGAGCATCTTTTTATTAGCGATTCTGGAAATAATCGCATAATAATTCTTGACAGTAATTATCAGCTGATAAAAACTATAACACAGTTTGACAACAACGGAGTTGTTGATACATTTGATTTTCCTACTAGTGTCTATTATAAAAATGGCATTATCTATATTGCCGATTCAAAAAACTCAAGAATTGTTGAAATAGATGCCAATACATATGAGCTTAAAAAGATAATAGAAAGACCTGAGATATCTCTTCTTGAAGAAGACTATACATTTACGCCCCAAAAG
>CAZIXG010000081.1:0-3661 GCA_964543305.1 uncultured Ruminococcus sp. | reverse complement strand
TGCTGCAGGTAATATTTACATAATAGCCGAGGGCGTTAATAGAGGGCTTATAGAGATTAATGAAAACGGCGAGTTTTCAACATTTCTTGGTGCACCTTCGGTTGTTCCGGATTTTATTGAGCAAATATGGAGACGAATTGCAAGCAAAGAGCAGCGTGCAAAGTTAGATAAATATGTACCTACAGAATATAATGCGTTGCATATGGACGAATATGGCTTTATCTATGCCGTTGCCAAAAACACCGAGAATACTCCATTTGTTAAGCTTAACAGTCAGGGCACAGATGTACTTCGCTTTGAAGAAGAGTTTGGCGATGCAGAATATGTAAGCGCCGATGGATTAACATTAAATCCTTATTTTATCGATCTTGCTATAGATGAAAGCGGTTTTTATTATCTGCTTGATTCGCAGCAGGGTAAGATTTATGTTTATACCGATCAAGGGAAAATGTTATATGCCTTTGGTGCTAACGGTTCACAGAAGGGAACTTTTTATTCGGCATCCTCTATGGAGTTAATAAATGATAGATTATTAGTAATTGATTCCTCTAAAAACACACTTAATGTCTATATGCTTACCGAATTCGGAAATGCTGTTATGAACGCAGTCGGTGCTCATAACGCCGGTGAGTACGAGAAAGCAAGAACCTATTGGGAAGAGGTTCAGGATATGTGTTCACACTATCCAATGGCTATTATAGAGCTTGCCGATCTTGATGTTATTGACGGTAACTACAAAAAGGCTATGAGCAACCTCAAGGCTATTGATGCCACTGATGAATATGATGAGGCGTTTTTGGCTTGGCGCAGTGATTATCTGCGTTCAAATATGGTGAAAATAATTCTTATTGTAATTATTGCTGTAATAGCTCTTGTGGTGGGTGTAAAGCTCGTTAAAAAAACAAAAATATGGACAAAGATTTCAGAAAACACTCTTTATAAGAAATATTCATACGGAACCTATGCAATGCTCCATCCCTTTGACGGATTTTGGGACATAAAGCGTGAAAACCGCGGCAGTTTCGGCGGCGCTATGTTAACGCTTACATTATTTACTGTGTTATATGGTATAAGAGCGCAGTTTAGCGGATATATCGTACTCGAGGAGGAAAGCAGTCAGATAAATGCATTGTATGAGTGTGCAATGATATTGTTACCGCTTTTATTGTTTGTGGTTGCAAACTGGTGCTTTACCACTTTGATGGATGGCGAGGGCACATTTAAAGATATTATTATTTTCTCTTGCTATGCATTAAAACCGTATATTGTGTTTAGTATCCCAATGTTTATATTTTCACATCTGCTTTCAAGTGAAGAGCTTATGATTTACAATATGTTAGATATATTAACACTTATATGGATACTTGCATTATTGTTTGTTGGAATGATGATGACACACAACTTTTCACTTTCAAAAACCATACTTACAACAGTATGCACCTTAGTAGGAGTTTGCCTTATATTGTTTATTGTGCTATTGTTGCTTAACATCGTTCAAGATGTGACCGATTTTGTAATGTCTTTGTATAATGAAATAGCATTTAGAACCTACTAAAAGGAGGATACATAATGAATAATAAGTATAAACCATTCTCCTTTTGTAGGCTAATAGCCCTTTTGCTGTTCATAGTTACATTGGCTGGTTGTTCTTCGAACACATATTCACATAAAGCCTTTATAGATAATGTGAAAACTGATAGCGCTGACGATTGGAATATAGCATCTGAGGGTATTATAACCCTTTCAAACGGTAGTTTAGAACTCGCAATGGATGTGGCAACCACACATTTTTCAATTACAAACACCGCTAACGGACAAAGCTATACATCTGTTCCGCAATTCACCGATGATACTTATTCGGGCGAAACGCTTCAGCGCATAAAATCTGAATTAAGTATTACATATTATGACAAGGATAGCACCGAGTTCGTTATGACCTCTAATGGTGATAGCGTTGAAAAGGATTTATGTGAGGTGCGCTATACCGATAAATCGATTCGTGTCTACTATACAATGGGAGCTACTGCAAAGCTTTTGGTTCCGCAGGTGTTGCCAGTTGATGTTTTTGAAAACGAACTGTGCAACAAGGAAATACTTTCGACAAGTAATATCCGCAGAATCAAGCGTTATTATGAACTCTATTCACCGGATGATGAAGCAAGTGATGAATTGAGCGAAATGCTTGATAAATATCCTGCCTTAAAAAAACAAGCCTTGTATATATTAAAGGATACAGTTGATACATTAAATGAAATGGAAATTTCCGATGTGTGTACAAAGGTAGGATTTACTGCCGAAAGAAACGCTCAAATTATGGAGGAGCTTAAAGTTGAAGAGGCAGAAAGTGATGAACCGGGCTTTAAATTAGTGGTTGAATATCGCCTCAATGATGATGGCTTCACCGCAGAGCTTTTAACCGAAGAAATTGAGGTAATGTCGCAAAATTATCATCTTTACAGTGTTGATTTGCTCGAATATTTCGCATGTGCCAACAGTGAACAAAGCGGATATTTCTTAGTGCCCGATGGTTCGGGAGCGCTTATTAATTTCAATGGTAGAGAAGGGAATTACAGTCAACCGATTTATGGTAATGATTTGTCAATTCAAAGTGATAGCAAAACTCAGCTTGCAAAAGAAGTTTTATTACCGCTATATGGTATGTCTTTTGAAAACGGTGCCGTTCTTGCGATAGCCGAACAAGGCGAGGCAAATGCTATTCTTCATGCAAACACCATATCGGCAAGCAAACCTCAAAACAATGCGTATTTTACCTTTAATTTATGTGCCCTTGATGTAACCGATTTAGCCGAGGAAAGAAGCATACCCGTTTACAATCTTTACGGAAAACATATTCAGTATGAGCATCCTCAGGTCAGATATTTTTTGCTTCCATCTGAAAAATCCGATTATGTTGGAATGGCAGATTATGCAAGAGATTATTATATTGACAACGGGGTTATATCCGAAAAAACAACATACCAAAGCGATTTCTTCGTTGATTACAGCTGCCTTATTACACAGGATGCAACTGCATTGGGTATTCCTTACAAAAAGCGCACAGTGCTTTCAACAATAAACGCTATATCAGCTCAGCTTGATGATTCAAATTTAAATGGATTATCGGTGCGTTTGCTCGGCTACACCAAAAACGGTTTAACCCACGAACTAAAAAATGACTTTTCGCTCTATAAAAAGGTCGGCAGTAAATCTGAATTGACAGCACTTGCTTCATATATAAGCAAAAACGGCGGTCAGCTTTATCTGGATGCTGATTTTGCTACAGTATTTACCGATACAATGTTTGATGAATTTGCCGTAAGACGCGATACTGCTAAATATATTAATCGAAGTCTTGTTATACAAAAGGACTATGATATAATCACCCGCAAATATTATGACGGAATACACAGTCAAAATCTTGTTTCACCAACCTGTTATGAAAATGTTGCGGCTTCGTATATTAAATCCTTGGAAAAGGCGCTTGGAACAGACACACCGATAGGTCTTAGTTATAGCTCTGCAGGAAGCCTGCTTTATGGCGATTATGATAAAAACAAGGATTATGACCGCAGTATGTCGGCTTCAATTATAGAAACCGTTTTAGATGCAGCCGATGAAAAATATCCTATCTTAACAGAAAATGGTTATGTGTATTCACTTG
>CAZIXG010000080.1:0-5564 GCA_964543305.1 uncultured Ruminococcus sp. | reverse complement strand
AACTGTTTATTGACATTGGCAACAAAAAAATAGATAATAGTAGTATGGAAATTCTCTCGATGGGAATGTCTGATGACTATGAAGCAGCAATTGCCGAGGGTGCCACAATGGTGAGAATAGGTACAGCGCTCTTTGGCAAAAGAAACTACAATATATAAGGAAGTGTAACTATGGGACTTTGGGACAACATTAAAAATATTATGACTATTCCCGATGAGGATGAGTTTGAGGATGATATGTTAGAAACTAAGGAGCGCCCACAAAGGGCTGCGTTTGCAGAAGAAAATGCATTTTCTTCAAGAAGAGCAGAGGCAACTCCTAAAATAATCAAATCCAAAACCGTTAACTATTCTCAGGCGCAAAGTCAGCTTCAGGTGGTGCTTGTTAAGCCTGACCGTTTTGAGGATGTTACCACTATTGCCGACCATCTTAACGAGGGTAAAACAGTGGTTTTAAACCTTGAGGAGTCCACAAAGGATATATCCCGCAGAATAGTGGACTTTTTAAGCGGCGCCGCGTATGCTAACGGCGGCAATATGCGCAAGGTTGCTAAAAACACATTTATCATTGTGGCTCGTGGTGTGGATGTTATGGGTGAATTAATGCTCGAAGAGTTTGAAGATAGCAAGGTATACTTTTAATGGATAGCTTGCTTTTACCCAAAAGGGTAGAGGATGCTTATAACATCTGTGAAAAGACCTGTGCACCTAAATTCTTAGGTTTTCTAACGCCGAGTGAAGCGGCAGTGGCTGAGGGTGTGCTTCGCCAACTTCACGCACGCTATCAGTTTTTCGGTGGCTTCCACGGCGCCGAGCGTCTGGTGCTGGCACTGCTTCCCGATTGGTGTGAGGACACACCCTTTCCGATAACCGCGCTCACCTTTAAGTACCGCGAACGAGATACCCTTACCCACAGGGATTTTTTAGGCAGTCTTATGGCACTTGGTATTGCTAGGGAAACGGTGGGTGATATCCTTGTGGAAAGCGGTAGAGCGGTGGCGTTTGTATCCACTGATATTGTTCGCTTTATAACCGAGAATATCGTGAAGATCGGCAATGTGGGTGTTACGGTAAGTGAGGGGTATTTTGAGCCGCTACCAAGTATGGGCAAAAAGGAACAATTTGCAGATACTGTGGCATCGGCAAGGCTTGACTGCATTATAGCATCGCTTTGTCACGAGTCGCGAAACGGAGCAAATGCGCGAATATTATCGGGCGAGGTATCGGTAAATTCGGTGGAATGCGGAAAACCTACCAGAAACATCATTTCAGGTGACATAATCACTGTGCGCCATAAGGGCAGATATTATATAGACTCAGTTGATGAGCTTTCCAAAAAGGGAAGAGTAATCTTAAAATACAGTAAATTTATATAGGAGGATAACTAAAATGTTGAGTTCTAAGGAAATTAGAAATGTTAAGTTTTCAAAATCTATGAGCGGATACAAGCAGGAGGAGGTTGATGTTCTTCTCGATAAAATCGAGGCGGATTACGACCAGTTTGAAAGAACGCTGCGTGAAATGTCCTCTAAAATTGAGCAGCTTCGCGGTGAGGTTGAAGAGTACAAGTCCTCACAGGGCAGTATCCAGAGCGTGCTTGTTAGCGCACAGAAGCTTGCCGACCAGATAGTTGAGGAGGCAAAGCTTAAGAGCGGTGAGATTATTGAGAGTGCTCAAAAGAGCATAGAAAATATCACTGCCCGCGAGCAGGAGCTCACTTGCGCTTTCGATAAGAAGGCAGGTGAGCGCAAGGAAGCGCTCGAAAATCAAGTTGAGGGCATCATAAAATCCGCCGAGGATAAAAAAGCGGCTGTTGAAAAGGCAACACAGAATAGCGTTGAGCGCCAGCAGATGCTTTTCGATAAGCTAAAGATAGAAATTGCCGCTTTCAAGGCGGACATTACTAAGAAATATAAAGAGCATATCGAGATTCTTTCAAAAATTCCCGATACTGTTCCGATGGACCCCAAGGAAATAGCTGCTGCAGTTTCACAGAATCTTGAGGCAGTTCCTGATGTAAGAGAGTTTTTAGCGAATGCCGAGGCTCAGACACTTTATAGTAATCCCGCCACCGTTTCCGTATTTGAGGAAGAGGATGATGAGGAGCCCGCAGGCTTTATTATCAGCTCGGATGAGCTCGAGGAAGAGCAGCCCGAAGAGGAATTTGATGATATAGAGGAATAATTTTTAGAGGTGTAAAAAATTGGTATCATATATTTTAGCAGGTATTGTTTCACTGCTTGTCTTGGGAATTGACCAGTTTACTAAATATTATATCGCGGCAAATTTTGAGATGGCGGTATCCTATGAGTTCTTACCGGGGCTTATCGATATCACCTATATTCATAATGATGGCGGTGCATGGGGAATGCTCGGCGGTTATACTTGGCTGCTTATATCGGTCACAGTTGTTATTATGCTTGTGTGCATTGCCTTGCTTTTGAAATACGGCGCAGAGGATAAACTTATGTTCTGGGCCATCGTGCTTGTCCTTTCAGGCGGTGTGGGCAATATGATAGACCGAATATTCCGCGGTGGCAATGTTATCGACTTTTTACACTTCGAGTTTATGCCCAATTTCCCTGTATTCAATGTGGCAGACTGCGCTATCGTTATAGGTGCAGGTCTTTTGCTGCTCTACTTTTTGCTTGGTATGATTAACGAAAGCCGCCAAAAGCGCAGGGACTTAGAGGAGGCAGTGGCTAAAGCACAGGAAAATGGAGAAAATTGATTTATTTTTTGACGACGGCGAAAGCCGCCGTCTTGATGTATATGTGGCAAAAGTCGCCGAGGTTACTCGCAGCTATGCAGCAAAGCTTATTGAGGACGGCAATGTAACTGTAAATGATAGCGCGGTATCAAAAAGCGTAAAGCTTAAAGCTGGGGATAGGGTTTGTGTAACGATGCCCGAGCCCGAGGAATATACCTCCGAGCCCCAAAACATTCCGCTTGATATAGTTTTTGAGGATAGCGAGCTATTGGTGGTCAACAAGCCTAAGGGTATGGTGGTGCACCCCGCCGCAGGTAACTATACGGGCACCCTAGTTAATGCGGTGCTTTATCACTGTGGGGAAAGTCTTTCTGGCATTAACGGAGTAATGCGCCCTGGAATTTTGCACCGAATTGATAAAAACACAAGCGGACTGCTGCTTGTTGCCAAAAATGATAATGCGCATAACTTTTTAGCCGAACAGATTAAGGAGCATTCATTAACACGCGAGTATGAAGCGGTGGTATATGGTAATCTGAAGTCTGATAGCGGTACTATCGATGCTCCCATAGGTCGCCACGCGGTAAAGCGCAAGCAGATGGCAGTTAGCGATAAAAACAGCAAGAATGCCGTAACACACTATACAGTGCTTGAGCGCTTTGGCGATTTCACCTATGTGAGACTTCGGCTTGAAACGGGCAGAACTCATCAGATAAGGGTGCATATGGCATATATAGGCCACCCCGTTGCGGGTGATGATGTTTATGGACCGAAAAAGGTTATAACAAAGCTTGGCGGTCAGTGTCTGCATGCGCGAAAAATTGGCTTTATTCACCCTGAAACACGCGAATATATGGAATTTAAAAGCGAGCTGCCACAGTATTTTGAGCAGTTTTTGAAGGAGGTGCGCCGCAATGGGACTGTTTGATGGTTGCCTTCTTGCCTGTGATGTGGATGGAACACTTTTGCTAAATGATTATTTGCCTAAGCTTAACATAGAAAAAATAGAGTACTTTGTTCGTGAGGGCGGAAAGTTTGCCCTTGCAACGGGCAGAACGGCAGGCGCGCTTTCGAGTGTTCTTGAAAGGATAGACTGTGTGGGAGCATCAATAGTTGCAAACGGCAGTGTTATATATGATTTTAAAGAGGATAAGGCTTTATATGAGCTTTTTGTTCCCGCAGAGGACAGATTTATAGTTAAAAAGGTTTTAGAGGGCTGCCCCACAGTTGGCATTGAAGCCCATAGCGGGAAGCGTGTTTTGGTGCTTAACAAAAATAAAGAAACCGAAGACCACGAAAGATATGAAAATCTTGATGCTTTACCGCTTGATTATGAGGCGGCTTTAGGCTATAATTGGAATAAGGTTATTTATCTGTTCGCCGATAGCGCCGAGGCAAAAGCCGTAAAGGAAATAATTTCAGGCCTTAGCCACAATTCGCAGTTTGTTGATACCTCCGCTATGATAGATGGCACAAGAAGATATTATTTCGAGCATGTGCCAAAGGGTGTATCCAAAGCATCTGCTTTAAAGGAGCTTTGCAGTATACTTGGTATAGCAAAAGGTAAGTGCTACGCGATAGGCGATTATTTCAACGACCTTGAAATGATTAAGGCGGCGGATATAGGTGCTGCGCTTATAGATTCACCCGATGAAGTAAAGCGCTTTGCCGATACGGTTGTTTGCACCGCACAGGATGGCGCAGTAGCTGACTTCATAAATTATCTGACTAACATCAGAAAGGAAATATAAAATGGACGCAATAACAAAAAAGCAACTCGAAAAAATTGCCTGCCGTGTTCGAATTGGTATTATCGAAGGCGTGCATGCAGCAAAAGCAGGGCATCCGGGCGGTTCACTTTCCATAGCAGAGATTCTTACATATCTCTATTTTAAAGAAATGAACATCGACCCTGAAAATCCTAAGGCCCCCGCTCGCGACCGCCTTGTTCTTTCCAAGGGACATGCGGCGCCGGCACTCTATGCCACACTTGCCGAGCGCGGCTACTTTTCACCCGAAGAGCTACTTAGCCTTCGCCAGATAGGCTCAAGGCTACAGGGCCACCCCGATATGAAGAATATCCCAGGTGTTGATATGTCCACAGGCTCTCTCGGTCAGGGCATCTCCGCCGCATGCGGAATGGCGCTTTCAGCAAAGCACTTCGGCGATGATTTTAAGGTTTACACCATTTTGGGTGATGGCGAAATCGAGGAAGGTCAGGTTTGGGAAGCTGCAATGTTTGCCGCTAATAAGGGCCTTGATAATCTCACCGCTTTTATCGACCTTAATAATCTTCAGATAGATGGTACTATCGATGAAGTAAACTCCGCTAAACCCGTTGATAAGAAGTTTGAAGCCTTCGGATGGCATGTGATCACCATTAACGGTCATGATTATGATGCTATCGAGGCAGCTTTAAAGGAAGCTAAAACCGTTAATAGGCCCGTTGCAATAATTGCAGAAACCATTAAGGGTAAGGGCGTATCTTATATGGAAAACGCAGTAAACTGGCACGGTGCCGCTCCTAATGATGAGCTTTATGCTGTTGCTATGGAAGAGCTTAATAAGGCTCTTGCCGCATTTAATTAAGGAGGGTGAAAAATATGTCAGAAGTTAAAACTGTTGCTACCCGCGTGGGCTATGGCGAAGCCTTGCTTGAGCTCGGCTCCAAGCGTGAAGATTTTATCGTTATGGATGCAGACCTTGCCGCCGCCACACAAACGGGCAAGTTTAAAAAGGAATTCCCCGAAAGATTTTATAACTGCGGAATTGCAGAGCAGAATATGATGAGCATTGCCGCAGGTATTGCCGCCACAGGTAAAAAGGTGGTTGTGAGCTCATTTGCAATGTTTGCC
>CAZIXG010000079.1:0-5737 GCA_964543305.1 uncultured Ruminococcus sp. | reverse complement strand
TTCTCGTGAGCTGATAACCCCTCGCGCACACCCTTCCCATATGAGCAAGCTACTCCGTACCTACATCCGTGAGAATTCCCTTAACCCCGTTATAGGGCCTTCCGTAACGCTGGGTGAGATAGCGCATAGAGGCGCCAAGCTCGCCATCGGGGCCGCCATACTGGCTGATGATTATCTGCGCGTACTTGGGGTTGGGGTTTTTAATATTAACGGGATACTGTAATTTTTTCTGATATTGCCACATAAATTAATCCTCCTTCTCCCACGGCCACGGGCTATCCAGCCAGTGCCAATAATCTGTTGGTTTAACATCGTCAACGGTTTCCACAAAGTTGCCGAACTTCGCTTCATATCCTGCTATTGCCTCGCGGAGGCGACGGCGGTATTCACGAAGCATCTCCATTGCCTTGCGGTCATACGGATGGGTATCCAGAAACAGTACCATCTCGTGAATTGCAAACGCAAGGGCATCTATTCTTCTTTTCATTGCCATCTTTTCGCTCATTTGTATGTGCCTCCCACTTTAAGAGGCTTGTTGAGGTTAGGGAAAATAGTGCCGCTGCAAAAGCCTCTTTCGGTGTCGTATACAGAATCGAGCGGTTGAATATTTACAAACGCCATAGCGAGAACCTTATTATCTGAATAGTCTTCGCGCAAGTGCGGGAAGTTCATGTCCATATAATTCATATGCTCTTTTCTCCTTTTTAGTTTTTTGTCCCTATAATATACTATTTTGAAAAGCTAAAAAGGTGAAAAAGGAGTACGACTGCGCATTACAGTCGTACTCCTTGATTTTTCAAATTTCTTCGCTTTCGCTCAGAATGACATATTTTTATTTTATATCCTCGGTCTTTTTATCGATTATGTATCTCGGGCGATTTTTTACCTCGAGATAAATTTTGCCGATATACTCGCCGATAACGCCAAGGCTTAGTAGCTGGATACCGCCGAGGAAGCATATGATGCTGACAATTGAAGCCCAGCCTGCAACCGAGTTGCCCAAGAGTGCTGTTACAACCGACCAAATTATGCCCGCAAGGCTCACCGCCGCCACAAGAAAGCCAAAGGCGGTAATAAGGCGGATAGGCTTCACAGAAAGGCTTGTTATACCATCGAGAGCGAAGGAAACCATCCTTTTAAACGGGTATTTGCTTTTGCCCGCTACACGCTCGGATCTAACATACTCAACACACGAGGACTTAAAGCCCACAAGCGGCACCATACCGCGAAGGAAAATATTAACCTCTTTAAATTCGCCCAAAGCCTTGATGGCACGCGCGGACATAAGGCGGTAATCGGCGTGGTTATAAACAACCTCAACGCCCATCGATTTAAGGAGCTTATAAAAGCCCTGAGCAGTACCGCGCTTAAAGGCGGTATCGGTTTTTCGGTCGCTCCTCACGCCGTAAACAATTTCACTGCCCGAAAGATACTCATCTATCATTTTATCCATAGCGTTTATATCGTCCTGACCGTCGCAGTCGATAGAAACGGCGGCATCGCAGCTATCTGCCGCCTCCATAAGACCTGCGAGTAACGCGTTCTGATGGCCGCGGTTTCTGCTGAGTTTTACACCCTTATAATGCTCGTCCACAGTGGCAAGGGAATTTATTATTTCCCAAGTGTTATCACGACTGCCGTCATCCACAAATAAAATTCGGCTATCGCTTGAAATCTTACCATCTATGTAAAGGTCATTCAGTTTTTGCAAAAACATCGGTGCGGTAACAGGCAAAACCTCCTGCTCGTTAAAGCAGGGCACCACAATGTAAATTACAGGTTTCATAGGATGCGCTCCTTTTGTTTAAGATTCTTCAGGGCACAGCCCCTCAGAACGACATAAATAAAACTGCATATATAATATAGCTTTTTCAGTTTTTTGTCAAGCAACGGAGCCGATGATGGTGCGCAGCTTCATTAGTATCTTCTTTTCCGCTCGCGATACCTGCACCTGCGACATCGAAAGCTTTTGTGCAGTTTCGCTTTGGGTGAGGTATTCATAATATCTATACCTAATAATGCTCTGTTCGGTTTCGTTAAGCTTGGCGAATGCGCTATCAAGCAATAATTTATCGGAAAGCAGTTCCTCTACACCCGCGGTGGGCAGTTCTAATTCCCGAGTGCCGTCCTCCCCCTCATAGGTAAGCGATACCGTTGGTTGTGAAGCGCAGACCGCCTCGGTTACTTCTTCGGGCGACACACAAAGCTGCCTTGCCAGCTCTGTTACGGTGGGCTCCCTTGAAAGCTCGGTTTCAAGTTGGGGTTTAAGCCTTGCGATTTTAAGGGATAATTCTTTAAGCCCACGCGAAACCTTAACGGCTCCGCCATCGCGGAAAAGGCGGCGAATTTCTCCTAATATCACGGGCACTGCATAGGTAGAAAACTGAAGACCACGCTCTCGGTCAAAGCCATCCGCCGCTTTTATAAGTCCTACACAGCCCGCCTGATATAGGTCATCATACTCTATACCACGGCCCACAAAACGCTTACAAAGCGAGTGTACCAATGGCAGGTTGCTTTCAATAAAAGCGTTGCGCTCAGTCGTATCAACCATTTACATTATATCTTAGGGAGATTTTTTTGGTGAGCGTTACGGTGGTGCCGCGCCCCACACGAGAATGCACGCGGATACCATCCATAAAGCTTTGCATAACCGCAAAGCCAAGACCTGCGCGTTCCCCGCCAACGGTGGTGAAAAGCGGCTCCATAGCCCGCTCAACATTCTCAATTCCCACGCCGTTATCGCGGATTTTAATCTTTATCACATTGTTATCATATATCTCGCCGCTTATGTAAATTTTGCCGAGTGTATCGCGGTAGGCGTGGACTATGCAGTTGGTAACCGCCTCACTAACGGCGGTTTTTATATCGTTTACCTCCTCGAGCGTGGGATCAAGCTGAGAAGCGAATGCCGCCACTGCGGCGCGGGCAAAGCCCTCGTTTGCGGAGCGGGATAAAACATTCATACTGAATTTATTTACTAACTTCATTTTTTACTACCTGCCTTTTTTACTTTGTGCACTCTTCGAGCGTTGCCAATTTTTCAAGCCCCGCGAGCCGCATCACCTTATAAATCTGAGGAGATGCGCCGCTTATATGAAGCTTACCGCCGCGCTTTGCGAGATTTCTGTATCTGCCCATAACAAGGCCTATGCCCGAGCTATCCATAAAGCTTATGCGGCTAAAATCAAGCACCAAAAGCGAGGGCATATTAAGCTCTGCTGCATTATCTATAGCCGCTCGCATTGCGGCGGCAGAATGATGGTCTAATTCACCCGATAGATAGGCGGTCATAACCTCGCCCTTTACATTTATTTCTACTGACAATTTTTCTTCCTCCTAAATCGAATTCCTTTTATATACAAAAAGCCTCTATATAATTATAGAGGCTTTTGGCTTTATTATTTGTCGTATTCAGTTGTCGTTTTCGAGAAGTAGCGGGCGAATTGCCGAAGCAAGATAGAGTGAGCCGAAAATAAATATCGAATTTTCACCCGCAAGACAGCGTGCTTTATCTATTGCTTGACTGTAGCCTTCGACTGTGAACACATTTTTGCAATACATTTGCGCCACGCGGCTTAGTTCGTTAGCGGAAAGTGACCTTGGGTTGCCGCTAACACTAACGCAAACAACATTTTTGCAAAGAGGCAGTGTTTTATAAAGCAGCTGCTCATAATTTTTATCCTGCATAACGCCGATTATTGCGGTGATATCGGTGTGCGCGCTCATAAGCTCTCTTATCACCTCGGCACCATCAGGATTATGTGCGCCATCGAGCACTATAAGCGGTCGATACGATACCACCTCGGCGCGGGCGGGGATGAAAGCATTTCTAAGTCCTGCCAAAACTGCACTTTGTGGTATATTAAGGCCGCAATGCTTAACTGCTTCTATTGCGGCAAGGGCATTTTCTATTTGAAAGCAACCCGCAAGTGTTGTTTCGTATTCTTGGTCCTTATATATAAAGCGGTTGCCGAATATGTTGGAGGATATAACGCTTGCGCTTTCGGGCACTATAACCTCAGGTGCGTGTTGCTTTATCACCTTTAGCGCATCTTGCGGTTGGGTGTTAACAGTTACCACACTTCCCTGCTTTATTATTCCGCACTTTTCTTCGGCTATAAGCTCTATGGTGTCACCTAATACTGCCGTGTGGTCGAGGCCAATCTTTGTTATTACGCTAACCGAGGGTGAAGGGAGCGTGTTGGTGGCATCAAGTCTGCCGCCCAAGCCCGTTTCAACCACTGCAATGTCGATTTTTTGCTTAGAAAACCACAAAAAACCCAGTGCGGTTATAAATTCAAACTCGGTAAGCGGCACGCTTGTGTTCTTTACCTTTTGGGCAAGCGTTACTAAATCACTTTCGGGGATATACTCGCCGTTTATTTGAATACGCTCGCGAAAATTCACGATATAGGGTGAAGTGAAGCTACCCACACGCATACCCGACTCGCGCAAAATTGCCGTTATCATAGCGCAGACCGAGCCTTTGCCGTTGGTGCCTGCAATATGAACGGCTTTAAAATCGTTTTGCGGGTTACCGAGTTTATTTAAAGCCTCGCTTATACGCTGAAGCCCTGCAGTATGGGGAAACATACCGAGGCTATGGATATGATTTAATGTTTCATTATAATTCATAAAAACACCACAAGAGCCGACCCGCCGAAAATGCAGGTCGGCTCTCAGCCTTAACTATTTCATCGCTTTAATTTCTTCGATGCTTTTTTCTATCATCTTGATTTTTTCAACGGCTTTCTCAAAGCCCTCGCGCTGCTGGCGAACTACCGCCTCAGGCGCCTTTGCCATAAAGCCCTGATTATTAAGCTTTTTCTCGAAAAATTCTTTATCGATTACTGCCTTTTCCAAATCCTTTTGGAGTCTTAAAAGCTCGCCCTCGAAATCAACCAATTCCTTCATTGGCATATAAACTGTAGCGGCATCGGTTACAACGCGAACTGCGCCCTCGCTTTCAAACTGCTCGCCGATTTCCACCTCGGAGGCTGATGCCAAGCGGCAGATATAAGCCGTTCCCTTATTAAAGGTATCGGCAAAGGCGGTTTGAATACAAACCTTTGCCTTTTTGGAGGGAGGAACATTCATTTCGGCTCTGCGGTTTCTGATGGCCTTGATTACAAGCATTATCTTTTCAAATTCTGCTTCCTCTGCCGTAAAGTTAAAGTCCTCACGGAATGTGGGCCACTCAGTAACCATAAGTGCCTCGCCGCTATGCGGCATAGACTGCCAGATTTCCTCGGTGATAAACGGCATAAAGGGATGCAAGAGGGCAAGTGTGTTTGTGAACACATAAACGAGCACGCTTCTTGCGGTATCCTTAGCCTTTTTATCCTCACCGTTTAAGCGGGACTTGCAGATTTCGATATACCAATCGCAGAATACATCCCATATAAAGTCATAAAGCTTCTGCACCGCCATTCCAAGCTCAAAACGATCAAGGTTTTCGGTAACCTCGCGAACGAGGGTGTTATATTTAGAGATTATCCACTTATCCTCAAGCGCAAAGTCGGCAGGAGTTAGCGGCATTACCTCATCACCTTCAAGATTCATTAAAATAAATCTTGCGGCGTTCCAAATCTTGTTGGCAAAGTTGCGGCTTGCCTCAACACGCTCGGGGATATAGCGCATATCATTACCTGGACTGTTGCCCGTTGCAAGCGAGAAACGAAGCGCATCGGCACCGTATTCAGAAATAACCTCAAGCGGGTCAACGCCGTTGCCC
>CAZIXG010000078.1:0-5737 GCA_964543305.1 uncultured Ruminococcus sp. | reverse complement strand
CCATCGAGAGAATTTCCATACTACTATTATCTATTTTTTTATTGCCAATGTCAATAAACAGTTTATGCATTCTTTTAAAATGCTCACGATTATCCTCAGGATTATCGCATATGGGGGGAATCGCCATAAGTCCTTTTATACAAATTCCCTTAAGCTGCGCTATATCCTCCACTGCTTTTGGCACCTCATCATAGCTGAAGCCTGACTTGCTTTCCTCGTTCCCGATATTCACTTCAAGCAGAATATCAGCAATAATTCCGTGCTTTACCGCCTGCTTTGAAATCTCCTTTGCAAGGCGATAGGAATCGACAGAATGGATAAGCTCCACTTTTCCTACTATATCCTTAACCTTATTGGTTTGCAGATGACCGATAAAGTGCTTGTGACACGGTGCATAGATTTGCTCTTTAGACAGAAATTCCTGAACGCGGTTTTCACCTATATGGGTGATACCCTTTGATATAGCATAGTTAATAAGCTCGGCATCAACCGTTTTTGTTGCGGCAAGCAGTGTTATATCCTTCTCATTTCTGCCCGAGGAGGCGGCTGAGGCGGCAATTTTTTCGGCAATCTCTTTAAAATTACTATCAAAAATATCAGTCAATGATTTTTCCATCATAAAGTCTCCTGCCTTTTACTACAACCTCATCATAGAGCCGCAGAACATCCTCGTTGCTTGTCTGCTGCTCACAAATTATATAATCATCTGTATTATAAATAACATTCACTGTAACAAACTTAAGTGAAATGCCCGAAACAACATACACGCCCGTTTGTCCTTCACTCACGCGAAGACTTTTTTTGGGGAGCTTGAGTCCCGAATAGGTGTTTTTAACTATCGTCATTTTTCCAGTGCGCATAGATGCAAGCTCACTGTTCATCTGCTGGCAGGTGAACACTATCACTGCATTATCGCCCGCTTCAGAAATATTTATAGCGCTCACTGTTACATAAAGCTCGGGGCTTGACTTTATAGCTGTTTTAATAGTAAGACTATCCCCCACCTTATATTGCAGTGAATCGTTAATGCTAACGGTTGCCGCGATATACCAGTCATAATTGGAAACGATTTTTCCAACTGCATCTGCGGGCACCGCGGCAGCCTTTATACCTTCTAAAAACTCGGGGGTAATACTCTCGGTATCATCGCACGAAAGTACCGTTTCATAGCCATCACAGCCCGAAACGAAATAACCCGAGGTTTCGGCGGTTATCTGCCCGATAGCCGCAGGAAGCGAGGATGTGAGATTTTGAAGCTCTGCTTTAAGCACCTCAAGACGCGCCGAAAAATCGGTTTGCTCGCCCGTTATCATCTGGCGGCGGCTAAGCGTTGTGAGAAGCTCAGCGCTCTCATTTGTTGCATTTGAAAAGTTCCCTGCGGCACAGCTTCTTATAAGCTCATTTAGGGCGTTGTCCACCTTATTGTTGGCAAGAGATAGATCTGCCGAGTGAACATCATTATAGCCCTGAATTTCCTCTATATCAGAAATCTGCCGCGCAAGCTCTTCTATTCGGCTTACCGTAACCGAGGTGTCGGCGCTTGAATATAGGTTTGCAATAACGCCATCCTTTGCAACACGCTCGCCGTTTTCTGCCACAAAGTGCAAAGCGCCCGATTTACTGTTTGTGATTATCTTTTCCTGACGGATTATAACACCTGTGATATCAAGTCCATCCACCATTTGGGAAAATTCAGCGCTCACTGTGGTTATGGGCTTATATGCGGCCGAATATATCTGATGCACCACGAAAACGAGGGCAATTATGCATAAAAACCATCTCAGTATCTTGTGCTCACGCATAATTTTCCTCCCTTCGGGCAAGTGTTATTGCCGTTGCTACGGCATCCTCAGTTTCATCCATATTTATCCAATTTATACGGTCATCTCTATTAAACCATGTAAGCTGGCGCTTTGCATAGCGCCGTGTTGAGCGCTTAAGATTTTCCACCGCACATTCAAGAGGTATCTCACCATTAAAGTAATCAAAAAATTCCTTATGCCCTATCGCCTGAACAGCGCCAGAGGTTATTTTGCCGCTTCTTAAAAAAGCGGCTTCCGCTTCCTTTAGCAGTCCGTTTTCAAGCATTATATCCACTCGGCGGTTTATCCGCTCGTAAAGTCTTTCGCGCTCACGATAGTTAACACCTATCATAAGTGTGCTATAAGGTGAAGGAGTCTCGCGGGACTGCTTGTCCTGCTGGGATTTGGTTTTTCCGGTGCTTTCATAAATTTCAAAGGCGCGGATAATGCGGCGCTTATCGTTTGCGTGAAGCTTTGAAGCGGCTCCGGCATCTAAAGCGCGAAGTCGGGCGAGCATCTCTTCTCCCCCAACGCGGTCAAATTCCTCGGTTAGCCGCTTTCTAAGCGTTAAATCGGTCTGCTGCTCAATAAATTCTATATTATCAACCAGACTGCTTATATAAAGTCCTGTTCCGCCCACTATTATCGGCAGCTTGCCCCTTTGGGAAATTTCAGCTATTTTATCGCGGGCTGCCTTAACATAATCGGCTACAGTGAAGCTCTCACCATAATTAAGAAATTCAACCAGATGGTGTGGTATGCCGCACATTTCACCCTTATCGGGCGCCGCAGAGGCGATATGCATATCGCGGTAAATCTGCATTGAATCAGCGGATATTACCTCGCCGCCCAAATGCTTTGCAAGCGCTATACCAAGCCCCGTTTTACCCGAGGCGGTGGGCCCTACCACGCATATTATCTTTTGCTTGCTCATTGTATTCTACCAAAATGCCGCTCGAGCTCGCTGTGCTTTATTTTAAAAGCCACAGGTCTGCCGTGTGGGCAATACATAACATCTGTGTCACCAAGTGTTTTCTTGGCAAGGTGCAGCTGCTCCTCGCGGGAGGTTATAAAGCCCGCCTTAATCGCCGCCTTGCAGGCAACTGTGTGGAATATATCATCCAGCACATCAAGGCTTGTTTCTCCGCGCTTTACAAGTGCTGCCGCATTTGTGACAATAGCCTCCACATCCTGAGAGCTGAGCGCCGCGGGAATTGCGCGAACAAGTATCGTTTCGTTTCCGAAATCCTCTAATTCAAAGCCTGCGCCCTCAAAAAGAGAAAGGCTTGAAAGCACTGCGGTGTATTCCTCACCATCAAGCTTTACAGTGATAGGAGCAAGCAGGGCTTGTGTTTCTATCTCCTGTGTTTTCTTAAGGTTGTTAAAAAGTATCCGCTCATGCGCGGCGTGCTTATCTATAAGATAAATGCTATCGCCCTGTTCCACGATAATATAGGTAGAAAAGGCTTCGCCTATAAGTCTTATTTCCTTTTCGGGAGTATATTCCTGAGGCTCTTCAGATGCCTGCGCCTGAGGTTTTACCTCTTGCGTCCGAGGTGCAGGGGGTGTAGTAGTAAACACCTTTCTCTCCTCACGCGCTTTTGCCGCCTCAATAAATTCTTTTCTTAAAAAGAAGGGAGTGTTATCCTCGTTAAGCCTTACGGGCGTTTTCTGTGACTCAGAAAAGGTGGGCGCGGGCTTTGGCTGAGCATCGGGCAGCTTTACCGCGGTCTGGCGGTATTGCTCGGCAGTCATATGCATAAAGGTCTGATTTTTAGGGGTATTAAGCTCTATTTCAGGTCTTGTATCACCCGAAAGAATTGCATTCTTAACCGCATAGTGCACCGCCTCGAAAATACGGCGCTCATCCGAAAAACGAATTTCGGTTTTTGCGGGGTGAACATTCACATCCACCGCCCCTAGCGGCACCATAACATTAAGCACAAAGGCGGGGAATTTGCCCACCATAGCGCTGTTTTTATAAGCCTGCTCACAAGCTGCCGTAACGGTGCCAGAGTGCACATATCTGCCGTTTAGGAATGTAAACTGATATGCCCGTGAAGCGCGGCAGTGAACGGGGCGGCACACAAAGCCCTCCACCGCAATTCCGCCGCTTTCTCCCTTTACCAGGATAAGCGTTTTTGAAAATTCGCGGCCTAAAACGCTATAAACTGCGGACTGCAGCTTACCGTCACCCGAAGTGGATAGCGTTTGCTTTCCATCGCGGATAAGCTTAAAGGAAACCTCAGGGTGTGCCAGCGCCTCGCGCTCGACCACTGCCGCTACGGCAGTACCCTCAGAAACATCCTTTTTAAGAAACTTCATTCTTGCGGGGGTGTTATAAAAAAGGTCGCGGATTATAAGGGTTGTGCCCTCAGGACATCCCGTTTCCTCATTTGAAATTTCAACGCCGCCCTCAATTTTATAGTGGGTGCCGTATGGCTCACTTTCGGTTTTAGTAAAAAGCTCCACGCGCGATACTGCCGCGGCCGCCGCCAATGCCTCACCGCGGAAGCCAAGTGTGGCAATAGCGTCAAGGTCATCTGCCGCGCGAATTTTGCTTGTTGCGTGGCGCATAAAGGCTATCGGCACATCCTCGCGTGAGATGCCGCAGCCATCATCGGTTATTCTAATAAAGGTGATACCGCCGCGCTGAATTTCAACCGTTATGTGGCGAGCTCCCGCATCTATTGAGTTTTCAACCGCTTCTTTTACCACGCTTGCGGGCCTTTCAACAACCTCGCCTGCGGCGATAAGCTCTGCTATAGATTTAGGAAGTACATTAATTTTTGGCATTGGCTTTCACCTTCTTTTCAATAATTTATTTAAACAGATTTTGCCTTGTTTGCAAGGTCAAAGAGTATTCCCATAGCCTCTATGGGGGTTAGTGTGTTAACATCAAGTGCTTGAAGCTCTCTGAGAATATCGGTAGCGCCCTGCATTTCAAGCGGTATCTGTCCCGAAGCGGACTCTACGGTTTTATAGGTAACAATTCCGCTTTCGAGGGTTTGGCTTAATATCTGCTTGGCGCGGTCGGTTACTGCCTTGGGTATTCCGCCCAATTTTGCCACCTCGATACCATAGCTATCATCAGCGCCGCCGCGAACTATGCGGCGAAGAAAAATTATATCATCACCGCGTTTTTTAACCGCGATATTATAGTTCTTAATTCCCTGTAGCTCATTTTCCATCTCGCAAAGCTCGTGGTAATGTGTTGCAAACAGCGCCTTTGCGCCGATTTTTTTCTTATCTGCCACATATTCAAGCACTGCCCGCGCAATGGACATACCATCAAATGTAGATGTGCCGCGGCCTATTTCATCAAGGATAAGCAGACTGTTTTTGGTGGCATTTTTAAGAATATACGCCATCTCGCTCATCTCGACCATAAAGGTGGACTGACCTGAAGCTAAATCATCAGAAGCGCCAACGCGGGTGAATATTGCATCCACAATGCCGATTTCTGCCATAGTAGCAGGAACGAAGGAGCCTATCTGCGCCATAAGGGTGATTATCGCCACCTGACGCATATATGTGGACTTACCCGCCATATTGGGGCCTGTGATTATCGAGCAGCGGTCATCTCCCGAATCAAGATATGTATCATTAGAAACGAACGGTGAAGAAAGTAGCCTTTCAACCACAGGATGTCTGCCACCCTTTATGCTTATAACACCGCTATTTGTAACAAGCGGTCGACAGTAATTGTTATCAACCGCTACCTGAGCAAGTGAGCATATCGCATCAAGACGACCGATAGCTGCGGCGGTGGTGCGAACACGCTCAGCCGCAAGCGCTGCTTGCTCGCGGATTTGATTAAATATTTCATATTCAAGCTGGAATGCCCTATCTTTAGCGGTGAGTATGCGGCTTTCAAGCTCCTTTAATTCCTCTGTTATATATCTTTCGGCGTTGGTTAAGGTCTGCTTGCGGAT
>CAZIXG010000077.1:0-5850 GCA_964543305.1 uncultured Ruminococcus sp. | reverse complement strand
TTATTGTCATTCTGAGGAACGAAGTGACGAAGAATCTTTAAAGGAAAACCAAGCACCTGCTATTAATTTAGCAGGTGCTTTAATTTTTGTTAATTGTGTATTGTGCATTGTGAATTGTAAATTGTGAATTATCCTTTCACCGCGCCTGCGGCAACACCCTTGATAATATACTTCTGACAACTTAGATAAAATATAACAACGGGTATAATCGCAAGCACAAGCATTGCCATCATAGCGCCCATATCCACAGAGCCGTAGCCGCCTTTGAGATACTGAATTGCTATCGGTATGGTCTTGTAATCGCTGCCGATAACGAGGTAGGGAAGCAGATAATCGTTCCATATCCACATAGTGTTCAAAATTGCAACTGTAATCGCGGTGGGCTTTAAAATAGGGAATACCACCCGCCAAAAGGTCTGCAAGGGGTTGCAACCGTCAATGGTGGCGGCCTCCTCAATGCCTATGGGCACCGATTTTATAAAGCCCGAAAACATAAACACAGATAGCCCTGAGCCAAAGCCTAAATAAATCAGAATTAGTCCAAGCGGGTTATCAAGTCTAAGGGAATTTGCCATCTTAGACATCGTGAACATAACCATTTGAAAGGGAACTATCATTGAAAAAACAAAAAGATAGTAAAGTGTGCTTGTGAAACGGGATTTTACTCTCGTTATATACCACGCCGTCATAGCAGTGAACACAACTATCACCGCAACCGAAAAAACAGTTATAAAAAGCGACCAGAAAAGTGCCGACAAAAATCCCGTGTCCGTAATACCCGAGATATAGTTTTCAATTCCCACAAAGGTATCGCTGTTCGGTAAAACAAAGGGTGTCTGGCTTATAGAGAACTTACTCTTAAAGGAATTGAGCACCACAGTGATAATTGGAATAAGAAACACAAAGCTTAGCAGCACAAGGCTAATAAAGCAGGCGGCGTGCGTTAGTCTTTTCATTAGTTTTCCACCTCTTTGTTTCTAGTGAGATAAAGCTGCAAAAGCGCAATGGAGGCTACGATTATAAAGAAAACAACCGCCTTTGCCTGTCCCACACCCTCATAGCCTATTCTGCCGTAAAAGGTGTTGTAAATATCAAGGGCCAACATCTGCGTTTGCTTAGCAGGCGCGCCTGCGGTGAGCGCCAGATTTTGGTCAAAAAGCTTAAAGGAATTGGTGATGGTGAGAAATAAGCATATTGTTATAGATGGCATCACCGAGGGTATCGTGATATTAAAAAGCACCTTTGCGTTACTCGCGCCATCAACCCTTGCCGCCTCTAAAATTGCGGTAGGAATATTCTGTATACCCGCTATATAAATAATCATCATATAGCCTATCATCTGCCAGTTCATAAGCACGATTAGTCCCCAGTAGCCAAAATCAGGGCTTGAGGTTATCGAATACCCGAAATTATAAAGCACACCGTTGATTATAAGCTGCCATATATAGCCGAGCACTATTCCGCCTATAAGATTGGGCATAAAGAATACCGTGCGGAATATATTGGTGCCGCGTATACCTCGGGTGAGCAAGAGTGCTAGCGCAAAAGCTATAATATTTATGCTGAGCACCGAAACCACTGCAAACTTTATGGTAAACCATAGTGAGCTTATAAAATCCGCGTTGTCGCTAAAGGCTCGAATATAGTTTTGAAAGCCAACAAAGGTTGCATTGCTTACCGTTTGAAACTCGCAAAAGGATAAATAAAGTCCCATAATAAAGGGTATAAGAAAGGCTATCAAAAAGGCTATAAGTGTGGGGGCAACAAAGATGGGAAACCATCTTTTAAGTGATTTTCTCATTTACTTGCGCTCACTCTTCCAAAACGATTTGACTGTGTTATTAACATCCTCAAAGGTCTTGCTCCCTTGAACATATTCAAGCAAAGAGCTTCCAACCTCAGCTTTAAAGGTTTCGCTTGGGAAAGAGGTGAAAATCCATGGCACTGTCTGCACGCTCTCATCATTCATATAGCGCACAACCTCACGCGCAAGCGGGTCGTTTGGCAGTTCATTCTCTGAAAAGGTATCGAATGGGGTTATAAAGTCAAGCTTGTTTGTAACATAGTCCTTACCCGTTTCACTTGAAAAAAGCCAATTTAGAAAATCAAGCGATTTTTTCTGCTGCTCCTCGGTGGCATATTTGTTTATGGCGATATAGTTTTCTGTGCCGATGCAAAGGCCCTGACCTTTTTCACCCTCAATTCCTGTGTAAAGCGGCATAAACTTAATGTCCTGCGCATTTACCACATTGCCGTTCACTCCCGATATCTGCGACCACGCCCAGTTGCCGTTTTGCACCATAGCAACATGACCTAAGGCAAATTCTGCCATAGAGTCCGCAGTAGATTTTGAGCCGAGTAAAGCCTTTTCGGTAATGGAATTGTTTGTATAAAGGTCAAACAGATTTTGGAAGTTTTGTGAGTATCTGAATGCGATTTCCTTAGAATTGAGTCCCGCAATGGTGGGGTCGGAATAGTCCTCGTTGTCGCGAAGCTCATAGTATAACGGCACATTCAACAGATGTGTCTGCCAGCGCCAGTCCTCGCCCGAGGATAGAGAGGTGGATGCAAAAACGCCCCTTATACCAAGCTCTTCTTTTTTAGCGGTCATATCCTCGACCACCGCCTTTAATATCTCAAAGCTGGTAATTTCTTCTGCCGAGGAAATATCTGTTGCGCGGTCTGGTAGCTCAAAATATTTTCTCATAATAGCATCGTTATAAATAATTCCGTAGCCTTCAACAACATATGGCACCGCATAAACACCCTCGCCGCTTGCATCAGTAATGGCAAGGCTTTTATCACTCAGGTGGGATGCGAAATCACTGTCCTCAATATTAAGGCAGTATTCCTCCCACGACTGATAGCCAATAGGTCCGTTTACTTGAAATATTGTTGGCGCGTTGGATTTGGCTATCTCGGATTTCAGCGTTTGCTCGTAGGTGTTGGCAGCCGCCGTTACAACCTTGATTTTAACGCCTGTTTCCTCCTCGTAAACCTCGGCTATCTCATTGTAAACATTAGCACTTTCAGGCTTGAAGTTTAAAAAGTATACCTCGGCAGATTCCCTGCAACCCGCAAGCGAGAGCGGAAGCATAAAAATAACAGCGCATAAAAGAATTGATAAAAATCTTTTCATAATAATTTCCTCCACTATAGATATCAATTCTATATTGCCTCAAAAAGCTAAAGTTTATGCAAACTCAATAAAATAAAGCCGTGTCAATTGACACGGCTTTAAATTTTTTAAATGCAAAAATTTATTCCTCAGTGGGTAAATCTTCGGCTACAGGCTCATTATGAGCAAAATTATCTATAACCTGTGGTCTGCCGCAGATGATCGGCATTTCATAACCGCGGTTTCTGCAATTAAATAGGCAAATAGGTCCTGCAAAGGGAACAAGCATATAAAGCAGGAAATATTTAAGTGATTTTTCTGGCACTGTGGATTCAAAAATTTTGTATGTACAAATATATACGAGTGCCTGCAGTGCCATCATAAGCATCATCACAAGTATGAGCACAATATAAATGATAACAAAGGGAACTATAAACTCTGTTGCCATTTCGGCAGTAACATTATCGCCCGCAGCGTCAAGCGTGGCAATATTCACAAACATAAAAATGAGCAAAACAATATAAACCACAATAAATGTTATTGAAGCTATCAAAGAAAGAGTAAGGAGTATGTTATCCCATTTTCTGTTTATGCCGTTTTTCTTGTCATAGTCCTTTGCCAGCGCGCCCATAATCCAGTAGTTACCGTAGGGTATCCAAGCAAGCCACGGGTTTGCGATTCCGCGGCGGCGGGCAAGTGTGTGCAAAGCGCGGGAAGTGAGCACATAGCTAAAAATTGCATATCCTAACAAAAACAGATAAGCCAGTGCAATAACAATTAAAACGATTGCCGCAACCATAGTTTCGTCTGTCATAATTAAAACCTCCTTTTATAATAATATATCATATTCTTATATATAGTTCAATATTTTTTGCCTTGACAATTTACCGATTTATGGCATAATTAATGTGTATTATTTTGAAAGGAAAAATGTACTATGATACCTGCAATTATCCTTTTCGCACTTACATATGTTTTAATGCTTGCCTTTAGTAAATACCGCCCTTATATAGCTTTGGCTTCGGGCGTGATATTTATTGTGAGCGGCATGCTTCCTATCGGCAATGTGATAGGTGAATTGGATTTTAATGTTCTGCTTATGATAGCGGGCACAATGGGACTTGTGTCCTTGTTTATCGAGTCTAAAATGCCTTCACTTCTTGCTGACCTTATTATGGAAAAGGTGCCTAATGTTCAGTGGGCGGCGGTGTGCCTGTCCCTCTTTGCGGGCATTATTTCAGCATTTGTTGATAATGTTGCCACAGTTTTGATGGTAGCTCCCGTGGCGCTTGCTATCTGCAAAAAGCTAAAAACAAACCCTGTGCCATTTATTATAGCTATTGCTGTTTCCTCAAACCTTCAGGGCGCGGCAACGCTCGTTGGTGATACCACCGCTATTATGTTGGGCTCTGCTTTAGATATGACATTTATGGACTTCTTCTGGTATCTTGGTAAGCCATCCATATTCTTTGCGGTTGAGCTTGGTGCAGTGCTTTCGGCTATTATTGTTTACTTCATATTCCGCAAGGAAAAGAACCCCGTTCCAAAGACGGGCGAGCGCACAGTTGTTACCGATTATGTGCCAAGTATTTTGTTAGTTGGCGCGATACTGCTTCTTATATGCGCCTCATTTGCTCCTGATACTTGGAATCTCCCTGCCGAGATAAACGGTCTTATCTGCTGCGCATTGCTTGTGGTGGGGCTCATTTATAATTTGGTAAAGAAAAAGAATTTCGCGGCAATTATCACTCCGCTTAAGGATATAGATTTTGAAACGCTGGGCCTTCTTGTCGGTCTTTTCCTGATGATAGGTGGCATCAAGCATGAGGGCGTTATTGATGCTCTGGCTTCATTGCTTGCAAAACTTGGCGGCGGAAATCTATTCCTACTGTTCACAGTTATCGTTTGGGCTTCGGTAATCATCTCCGCGTTTATCGATAATATCCCTTATGTTGCAACAATGATTCCCGTTATCGCATCTCTTGCTACTGCACTTGCCCCCGATGTGGCAAGCGTTCAGCTTTATGCAGTGCCGCTTTATTTTGGCTTGCTCTCGGGCGCCACCTTGGGCGGTAATATGACGCCTATCGGTGCATCTGCCAATATCGCAGGCATCGGCATCCTTCGTAAAGAGGGTTATGAGGTTAAGAATAGTGACTTCTTTAGAATAGGAATTCCGTTCACCCTCGCCGCTATAATCCCCGCATACATTTATATTTGGCTTGTATACGGAATATAAAATAAAACACACCGCCCGAAACCAAAAGGTTTCGGGCGGTGATTTGTTGGTAACAGCAATTATACACATTAAATGTTATAAGTCCAGAGGATTATTTAAAAAGGTTTGTCTTGCCAAAAAAGTTTTCATCGGGAAAATTTGTTTCACGCCACTTTGGGTCATACTTATCATCATATTTTGAGTAACTCCACGATCTTTCGTAATAAGAACCTTTGCTCATGTGAAACCGCTCTGTAAAACGATAGTTTGCATAATAAAGAACAAAAAAGGATAATGTATCAGCAAACTGGTTATATTCATCCAAAACATACAATTTATGAATGTATTTATAATCGTTTGTATTCAAATAAGTTTCTATCAAACTAATATTAAATTTTTCCGAATAATTGATTTCGGTCGTCCGAATCCATATTGTCCTAATTTTTAGTGGGAGTGAGTCAAGCATATCCGAACTTTTTTCTAAATCAGTCAAAGAGAGTGTTCTGGCACCCTT
>CAZIXG010000076.1:0-5859 GCA_964543305.1 uncultured Ruminococcus sp. | reverse complement strand
CTGGTACCAAGTTAGTATCTGCATTCTTTATCATGGCTGTACCAAACTGCGATGCGGGCACTGTGATACAAACGGGTGACTTTAAGATAGATACCACACCTATTGATGATTATGTGATAGACATTGCCCGTTTTGCTGAGCTTGGTTCTCGCGGTGTTCTGGCACTGCTTTCGGATTCCACTAATGCCGAACGCGCAGGCTATACCTCATCTGAGCGTCTTGTGGGCGAGTCGTTTTCAAATCTTTTCAAAAAGGCTGAAGGGCATAGAATAATAGTTGCAACCTTTTCCTCTAATATTCACCGCATACAGCAGATAATCGATGAGGCTGCTCGTTGCCGCCGTAAGGTAGCGGTATCGGGCAGGAGTATGATAAATGTTGTAAGCGTTGCCTCTGAGCTTGGATATCTCAATGTGCCCGAGGGTGTTTTGATAGAAATTGAAACTATAAAGAACTATGCGCCTGAGGATATTGTGGTTGTTACAACGGGAAGTCAAGGAGAGCCGCTTTCGGCACTTCACAGAATGGCATTTTCAGACCACCGTCAGGTAGAAATAACACCGGGTGATATGATAATAATATCCGCAACCCCCATCCCAGGTAACGAAAAGCTTGTAAGCCGAGTTGTGAACGAGCTTATGAAGCGTGGCGCTAATGTAGTTTATGAAAAGATGTATGATGTTCATGTTTCGGGCCACGCGTGCGCTGAGGAACTTAAGCTGATGCTTAATGTTGTAAAGCCTAAGTATTTCATACCCGTTCACGGCGAGCAGAAGCATTTATATAAGCACGCTCAGTTAGCCTATAATATGGGGCTTAACAAAAATAATGTGCTTATCGCTACAAACGGCAATGTTATCGAGCTTTCGCAAAACGGCATTAAGGTGACAGAAACCGTACCTGCGGGCAGAATTCTGGTTGACGGCTTGGGCGTTGGCGATGTTGGCAGCATAGTGCTTCGTGACCGCAAGCACTTGGCTGAGGATGGCATCATAGTGGTAACCGTTGCTATTGATGGTCTTACCCGCGAGGTGGTATCAGGTCCCGATGTAATTTCAAGAGGCTTTGTTTATGTTAAGGAATCGGATGAATTGATGCAGGAGCTTCGCGAGGTTGTTTGCGATGTGCTTGAAAACTGCTATATTCACAATGTAAGAGACTGGAACACCATAAAGGGAAGAATGAAGGATGGAGTTGCCAAATTTCTTTATTCCAAAACACACAGAAGTCCTATGGTGTTGCCCGTTATAATGGAAGTATAAGCCGCCTTTTGGCGGCTCACACGAGAGGAGTTACATATTATGAAGGTAATTTTACTTGCAGATGTTAAGGGCAAGGGTAAAAAGGGTGAGCTTTGCAATGTTTCCGATGGATACGCAAGAAACTTCCTCTTCCCGAAAAACCTTGCAATAGAGGCGGATTCTGCCGCAATGAGTGAGCTTAAAAGCCGCGAGGCAGCAGTCGCTCACCATAAAAAAGAGGAACTTGATGCCGCAAAGGCAACGGCCGCAAAGCTAGAGGGCAAAACCGTAACCATTAAAGCAAAGGCAGGCTCAAACGGCCGTCTTTTTGGTAGCGTTACATCTAAGGAAATCGCCGAGGTGATTAAAAATTCACTCGGTATCGTTGTAGACCGCAAAAAGATGAGCGTTGCGGATATAAAGAATTTCGGTGAATATACCGCCGAAATCAAGCTTCACATAGGCGTTAGTGCCAAAATTAATGTAAAGGTAACGGAGTAATTATGAGCGAACAAAAGCTTATTTACGATCTTGAAGGCGGCAGACTGCCTTATTCTGTGGAAGCAGAGCAGGCAGTGTTAGGCTCGCTTATCATAGACCCAAAATGCATAAGTGAGGTTGCAGTTCAAACAAGGGCGGATTATTTCTATATCCCGCAGCACAGGGATATTTATTCCGCTATCACCTCTATGTATGAGCTCAGCCAGTCAATAGACTTTATATCACTGCTTGAGAGGCTTAAAAAGGACGGCGTTTATGACGAGGCGGGTGGCAAAGCATATCTTACTCAGCTTGTTCAAACTGTGCCTTCCTCTGCTAATGTTCTTACATATGTTTCAATTATCCGCGAGCGCTATTATGCACGCGCGCTTATGGGCGCCGCTCAGGGCATTATCAAGGATATAAATGAAAATGTTATGGATTCGGGCAAGATGCTCGATTCTGCCGAGCAGCGCATTTATGAAATTCGCGAGGGCAGGGAAATAAGCGGACTTACGCACATTAAGGATGTAATTTCAGGCGAAACCTATGACCGCCTTTCAAAAATTGCCGACCCCGAAACTCACGATGATTATGTGGGTATTCCATGCGGTATAGGCGACCTTGATAGAATGATTACAGGTCTTAATAAGTCAGACCTTATTATTCTCGGTGCACGACCAGGTATGGGTAAAACCTCGTTTGCACTTAATATTGCGCGCAATGTTGCAATGCAGGCAGGCAAAACGGTATGCTTTTTCTCTCTTGAAATGACACGCGACCAGTTGGCACAGAGAATGCTTTCGAGTGAGGCAGCAATAAAAAGTGAAAAGCTTCGCACAGGCGAGCTTGATACCGGTGAGTGGACAAGACTAACCCAAGCGGGTGAAAACCTTTCCAAGGCAGAGATATATTTTGATGAAACCTCAAATATAACCGTGCCTGAGATGAAGGCAAAGCTTCGCCGAATGAAGAAGCTGGACCTTGTTATTATCGACTATTTAGGTCTTATGCGCTCAGCTCGAAATATTGATAACCGTGTTCAGGAAATTTCCGAAATAACGCGAAATCTTAAGATAATGGCTAAGGAGTTAAAGGTTCCGATAATCGCCTGCGCTCAACTTTCCCGTGGCACCGAGGCAAAGGGCAAGTCCCATAGGCCCGCCCTTGCAGACCTTCGTGATTCAGGCTCTATCGAGCAGGATGCAGATATAGTTCTCTTCCTCTATCGTGAAGCTTATTATGATGGTGAAAAGGATGCCGATGAAGATAGAAGCGATTCAACAAAGTCAGAATGCATCGTTGCTAAAAACCGTCACGGTGAAACTGGCATTGTTTCGCTTCATTGGGATGGCGAGCACACACGATTTACTTCTGTGGAAAACTTCAGATAATGAAAAGAAAAATTTTAAAGGCTATAAAGCAGTTTTCGCTGCTTAAAAATGTGAAAAAGGTAACGGTGGCAGTGTCGGGCGGTGCTGATTCTATGGCGTTGCTTGAAGTGTTACTCGAGCTTAAGGATGAGCTTAATATCGAGCTTTCCGCTGCGCACTTTAATCATAAAATACGCGGTGAGGAAGCCGAGCGCGATGAGCAGTTTGTCCGCGATGTATGTCAAAAGGCGGGTGTTGAGCTTGCTGTTGGTAGCGGTGATGTGCCACGATTTGCCAAGGATAATCATTTAAGCGTTGAGCTTGCGGCAAGGAAGCTTCGTTACCGCTTTTTTGAGAGCCTCGATACCGATGTTATCGCAACCGCCCATCATGCGGGCGATAATCTGGAAACGGTGCTTTTAAACCTCACGCGCGGAACGGCACTTTCAGGCCTTTGTGGCATACCGCCTAAGCGTGGGCGTTTTATCCGTCCGCTTATACTTTGCACCCGCGATGAAATTGAAGAGTATTGCAGCGAGCGCGGTATCAGCTTTGTTACCGATAGCACTAATTTGTGCGATGATTACACACGAAACAAGCTGCGCCATAATGTTGTGCCTGTGCTTGAAGGCATTAACAGTGCGGTAGAGGCATCGGTGCTTCGCACCACCGCTTCACTTCGTGAGGACGAAGACTTTATAAATTCCATCGTTTCAAGGGAATATGATGCCGTTTATAGTAACGACTGCATTGATATAAGCGGTTTTTCAAAGCTTCATCCCGCGATAGCAAAGAGAATAATTTTAAAGTTCTGTGAAGGTGCGGGCGTGGAAGCCGATAGCCTTCATATCAACAATATTTATGAAATATCTTTGGGCGGTGGCAAAACAAGCGTTTCAGGAAACAATTTTGCGGAAGCAAAAAACGGCTGCCTTAAAATAATTTCTCAGGATGCCAAGCCACAAAAAGCTTCATATCAAGTGGATATTTGTGAAAGTGATAACGATTTATTTAAAAATTGTGAAAAAATTCATAATTTGTTATTAAAAAATGTAATTGATTATGATAGAATAGTAGGCAAATTAACAGTTCGTGTGCGCGCAAGCGGCGATAAAATTCGTCTCAAGAATAAAAATTGCACGAAGACACTTAAAAAGCTGTTCACCGAATACTCGGTTCCCGTTGATGAGCGGGATGTGTGGCCTGTAATTTCCGATGATGAGGGTATTGTTTGGGTGCATAAAATCGGTGTTGCCGATAGATGCGCCGCAGATGAAAGCAGTCAAAAAATATATAAAATTAATGTTAAAAAGTTTTTTATGGGGGATTTTATAAATGAATAGGGAAGATATTTCGCAGATTTTGATTTCTGAGGAGGAGTTAAAATCAATTTGCAAAAGACTCGGCGAGCAGATAACCCGCGATTATGAGGGCAAAAAGCTCTTGGTAGTAAGCGTTTTAAAGGGCGCGGTAGTGTTTATGAGCGACCTGCTTCGTGAAATAAAGTGCGATTGCGTTATCGATTTTATCGCAGTTTCCTCTTATAGCGGCACCAAAACCACTGGCGTTGTTAAGTTCAAGAAGGACCTTGATATAGATCCTGATGGTATGAATATCCTTATAGTTGAGGATATTCTCGATTCAGGTATCACACTTTCCTATCTGTCGGGTGTTTTAAAGGGCAGAAATGCGGAAAGCATAAAGATATGTGCCCTGCTCGATAAGCCTGAAAACCGCCAAGCGGATATAAAGGCTGATTATGTGGGTAAGGTGATTCCCGATGCGTTTGTTGTGGGCTATGGCCTTGACTATGATGAAAAATACAGAAATTTACCCTATGTTGGTGTGCTTTCACCCTCGGTTTACGAGAAGTAAGCTTAGGGTAGAGCAAATAATCCGAACCCGCCTCAAAGCGGCTAATTTCGGTGCTTTTTATCCGATTCATTCTTGTAAGGCGTTAGCCTTACTGCGTCTGACTGAATAAAAATCCCTCAAAATCTTCTCACTTTGAGGTCGAAAATTTTAAAAAGAGCGGATTTTTGTGAAGTCTTTGCACAAAACGCAGTAAATCCTGACGGATTTACGAGTATTTTAACACAGTATGAGCAAAAATCCGCCTTTTAAAAACGGCGTTTGGATTACTTGCTCTACCCTAATAGGAAGGAGCAAAATCTCTTGAAGAAAAATCTTAAAAACCTACTGTTTTATATTGGTATACCCATCATACTCATTATATCCTTTGTGGTGGTAAATCAGGTATCAAAGACAACCGCTCAAACCAAATATTATGAGATAGTGGAAATGGTTAAAGCAAATGAAATATCTGAGTTTAAGCTTAACCTTTACAGCGGTGACCTGACATATACTCTTCGTGAGGACCAAAAGACCTATCATTACACTATTGCAGATGCGTCTATATTCTATAATGATATTAATGATAAAGTTCTCGCTATAAATGAAGAGAACGCGGGCACCGATAATATAATCAAGTATGATTATATAAAGGGCGGCGAAAGCTCTTGGCTGCTTAGTCTGCTTCCCACACTGCTTGTGGGAGCGCTGATGGTTGTTTTCTGGATATTCATTATGCGCCGTATGAACACAATGGGCGGCGCCGATAAAACAATGGGCTTTGGCAAGGCCAAGGTTAAAAAGGATGAAGGTCGCAAGAAAACCACCTTTGCCGATGTTGCGGGCGCCGATGAAGAAAAAGAGGAAATGAAAGAAATTGTTGATTTTCTTAAGGATCCCAAAAGGTTTAACGA
>CAZIXG010000075.1:0-5860 GCA_964543305.1 uncultured Ruminococcus sp. | reverse complement strand
ATAAAAAAGAAGAAATAGATAACGAAGAGAAGGAAAATAAAAATACGATAAAAACAATTACTAATTTTATAAAAGATAATAAAATATTTGTTGCGGTTGCTTCAATCTTATTCGTTGGAGGGGTTGTTACTACAGTGATAGTAATAAAAAAACGAAGGAGTAGAGTTTTATGAAAATAAGCAAAAATTTAAAAAAAGGAAGTTTTATATATGAGCGAAACTATTAAGAAAAAAGTTTTAAGCTGCATCCAGCCAAGCGGTATGTTGACGCTGGGCAACTATCTCGGCGCGCTTAAAAACTGGCTTTATATGCAGGATGAATTTGACTGCACCTATGCAGTGGCAGACCTTCACGCTATAACCGTGCGTCAGGAGCCCGTGAAACTTCGCGCGCAGATATATTCTACATACGCGCTGCTATTGGCTTTAGGTCTTAACCCTGAAAAGAGCACACTGTTTATTCAGTCGCATGTGGCAGAGCATACCGCGCTTTCGTGGCTGCTTTCCTGCAACACACAGTTTGGTGAGATGTCAAGAATGACACAGTTTAAGGATAAATCGGCTAAGCACGCCGACAATGTTAATGTGGGGCTTTTCTCCTATCCTGTGCTTATGGCGGCGGATATTCTGCTATATCAGCCTGACTTTGTTCCCGTGGGCGCAGACCAGAAGCAGCATCTTGAAATAGCCCGTGATATTGCCACACGCTTTAATCATATTTACGGCGATGTTTTCAAGATTCCTGAGCCTTATATTCCAAAGATAGGTGCGCGTGTTATGTCGCTTCAGGACCCACAAAAGAAGATGTCTAAATCGGATGAAAATCTGAACTCTTGGGTTGCAATACTTGATGACCGCGATACCATTATCCGCAAGTTCAAGCGCGCCGTTACCGATAGTGATGCTTGTGTGAGACTCAGCGAGGATAAGCCGGGCATTTCAAACCTTATCGGCATTTATTCTGCCGTAACGGGCAAGACCGCAGATGAGGTGGAGCGCGAGTTTGAGGGCAAGGGCTATGGCGACTTTAAGCTTGCCGTTGGCGAAGCGGTAGCGGATGAGCTCGCCCCCATTAAGGCGCGTTACGATAGCATCATCACAGATAAGGGTGAGCTTGAGCGCATCTTCCGCGAGGGCGATGCCCGCGCCGAGCGTGTTGCCCGCAAGACCTATTTTAAGGCTATGAAAAAGGTTGGCTTTGTGTTATGATTTTCCCGCTAAAAGGAAATGAAAATGTTAAATCGGCAGTGCTTAACGCGATAGCCGCACACCGCATACCCCACGCTATTTTAATTGAGGGTGATGAAGGTCTTGGCAAGCGCACGCTTGCACGCTTTATCGCAAAGGCCGCCGTTTGCACCGAAAACGATAAGCCCTGTGGCGTTTGCCGCGGCTGTCATTTAAGCGATGCGGGAAGCCACCCTGATATCAGCATTACAGCCCCCGAAGCAGGGAAAAAGAATATTGCAGTATCTCAGATACGCGAGCTTCGTGCGCAAGCCTTTGTGAAGCCTCATTCCGCCGAGCACAGAGTCTTTATAATAGAGCAAGCTCAGAGAATGAACGAGCAGGCACAAAACGCCCTTCTTAAGGTGCTTGAGGAGCCGCCCGCAGGCGTGATATTCATTCTTATCACCCCTTCCCGCACCGCTATGCTTGACACCATAATCTCCCGTTGCACACTGCTTTCCCTTTCGGCACCCGCTGCTCAGGATGCATTTGATGCGGTAGAGGAAGCTACGAGCGCATCGCGCGAGGAAATAGCTTCAGCACTTAAGACCGCACATAATAATGTTGGCAAGGCGATAATGCTACTGCAAAAAACCGCGGATGATGCCGCCGCCGACACCGCCAGAGAATTTTTAAGACTTTTATTTTCGGGTAGCGAGTATGAAATGCTAAAGCTTTTTATTCCGCTTGAGAAAAACCGCCTTGCGGCAGAGGAATTTATACGCGCTTTGCAGCTCCAATGCGCTGAGGAGCTTAAGAAGTCAGAAAGCATTGTTCGCGCCCGCGTGCTTGACACGCTTTATGACCAAACCAAGAAATATTTAGAGCTTCTTAAAACAAATATAAACCTACCGCTGCTTTTTAGCACAATTGTGTGTAAAGCAAAGGAGTTACTATAAAAAGAGGTATGATATGACACAGGTAATTTCAGTAAAATTTAAAGACGGTGGCAGAAGCTACTTCTTTGACCCTTGCGGCATCCAATATAAAATAGAGGATAAGGTTATTGTGGAGACCGCAAACGGACTTGCCTTTGGCAGTGTTGCGAAGGCAAACCACGAGGTTGAGGATGATAATGTGGTGTCGCCGCTTAAAAAGGTTCTAAGGTTGGCAAACGATAAGGACCTAGGCCGCATTGAGGAAAACCGCCAAAAGGAAACGGATGCTTTTAAGGTTTGCGAAGAAAAGATAGCCGCGCACAAGCTTGATATGAAGCTTGTTGAGGTGGAATATAGCTTTGATGCAAGCAAGATAACCTTTTTCTTTACTTCCGATGGCAGAGTGGATTTCCGCGAGCTCGTTAAGGACCTCGCTTCCCATTTCCATACAAGGATAGAGCTAAGGCAAATCGGTGTTCGCGATGAGGCGAGAATGCTCGGCGGCATCGGCATATGCGGTCAGCCCTACTGCTGCAAGCGTTTCCTTGATGATTTCCAGCCCGTATCCATAAAGATGGCAAAGGAGCAAGGACTTTCCCTCAACCCCACCAAGATTTCGGGCTCTTGCGGCAGACTTATGTGCTGCCTTAAATACGAGCAGGATTCCTATGAGCACCTGATTTCCATAACCCCCGGTGTTGGCGCAACCGTTAAAAGCGAGCACGGCGTGGGCGTTGTTGTGGATGTGAACTTCATCACAGGAAATCTTATAGTGCGCCCCAAGGAGGGCGAGGGTGTGCCATATAAGGTAAACCGCAAGTATGTGAAGCTGCTATCCCGCGGCGGCAAAAGCAAGGTTAGCGAAAAGGAAAACGAGCAATAAAAAGATCAAGCAGCTTATTTTTAATGTACAATGCTCAATGCTCAATCAAGATTCTTCGCTGCGCTCAGAATGACATTAATATAGATGCATCTCAAATATGTCATTCTGAGGAGCATAGCGACAAAGAATATTAATAATTAATTATTAATTATTAATCAAATTTATGTCGGGATGATGCGAGCATCGTCCCCTACGGTGCATATATAAAAACCACATTGCAAGGGAGCTTTCCTTACAATGTGGTTTTTAATTGCTAATTTATTAAATTATCTCTATCTTTATCATATCAGTCGTGCCCGACTCGCCGTTGGTGGTGCCGCCTGTGATAACTATTTTATCGCCCTTTTGAAGCTTGAGCGTTTCCTTGGCAGTCTTGGCGGCGGTATAAAACAGAACATCGGTGGACTTATAAACCTCGCCCATAACAGGTGTTACACCCCAAGAAAGCGCTAACTGCCGCCAGGTTTTCTCATCAACCGTGAGACCTATTATATCCATAGGCGGGCGGAAGCGTGATACCATTCTCGCCGTCATACCCGAAAGCGAGCAAGCAACTATGCATTTAGCATCTACATCCATTGCCATACCGCAGGTTGAGTGAGAAAGCGCGTCAACCACATTCTTTATCTTAAATTCACTCTTTGAAAAGCGCTTATCATAATGGATATTGCGCTCGGTTTCCTCCGCTATGCGAGACATTGTTTCGACCGCCTCAACAGGGTGCTTACCCGCAGCCGTTTCACCCGAAAGCATTATGGCGCTGGTTCCATCATAAACCGCATTTGCAACATCGCTGATTTCGGCTCTTGTGGGGCGGGGGTTGTGTATCATACTCTCAAGCATCTCGGTGGCTGTGATAACCCTTTTGCCAAGCAAACGGCATTTGGTGATAAGCTTTTTCTGAATACCCGGCAGCTCCTCAAACGGGATTTCAACGCCCATATCGCCGCGGCCTATCATAATGCCATCGCACTCTTCGCAGATTTCCTCAATATTTTCCACGCCCGAGCGGTTTTCTATCTTGGCTATCAGGCTAACAGGAGCCTCTATATCAAGACCTTTTATATATTCCTTAACATCACGCAGGTCCTGCGCGCAGGAAACGAATGAGCAGGCAATGAAATCAACATCGTTTTCAAGTCCGAATTTAAGGTCGCTTTTATCCTGCTCGCTTAAATATTTTTGCTTTAGCACCTTTCCAGGGAACGCCATACTCTTTCTATCGGAAAGCTCACCGCCCTCTATCACTCGGCAGATAACATCGCCATCCTTAATTTCCACGGTTTCGAATATAAGAAGTCCGTTATTAAGAAGTATTCTATCGCCCGCTGAAAGGTCTTTTGCTAAATCCTTATAGTTCACCGAAACGCGGGAGTTATCGCCCTCAACCTCTTTTGGGGTAAAGGTGAAAATATCACCCTCCAAAAGATCCACCTTGCCATCCTTAAAGGTCTTAATTCGGTATTCCGGACCCTTGGTATCAAGCATTATGGCAATGGGCATATTAAGCCTCTCGCGCACCTTTTTAATAAGGTTTATCTTTTCAAGGTGCTGCTCGTGACTACCGTGTGAAAAGTTAAGGCGGGCAACATTCATCCCAGCCAAGCACATTCTCTCTAAAATTTTCTCATCACTGCAGGCGGGGCCTACTGTGCAAACGATTTTAGTTTTTCTCATAAAAATCTCTCCGTTCGAGGGGTAAATAAAAAGGCAGAACACAGGAGTATTCTGCCCAAAAAATGCCTAAACATTACAGACCAAATAGAGATTGCTCTCTATGACAGACTCCACCGCTTGATCTACATATAGATTATATTGTTTTTAAAGCTTTTTGTCAATGGAATGAGTGAAAATTTATAAATCACCTATTCACTATTACTTATTACCTATTACTTAAATTCCAAGTGGGTAGTGAAAAGTGAAAAGGTAATAGTGAAGAGGTAAAAATTCCCTCGTATACCCGAGGAATTTTTTCTCCCGCCCTGCCGTAACGGCTTAAGATAACCTGAATTTAACTTCAGGTGGGTTTCCGCCGAGCGGTTTCGCGCTCCCTTCTTCCGTAATCGGCACCGCCGCGGGAGGTCTGCAAACCCGCCGCCCGAGCAAGGAATCCCGTTTAAAAGGTTGTAGGGTTATAAAAGCTACGATTCGCGCACAGGGCAGGATGTATTTTAATAAATTGCGCTCTTGGGCGCAGAAATTATGCAATGCTATTAATTGAGCTTTTGACTCTCACCTTACACTACACGCATTACCTAATTATTTCTCATCGATTTCAAAGAAATCCTCAAGGCGGTCAACAAATGCATCGGCGATGGTTTCATACTCATCATCATCTTCGATTTCACAGAAATATTCCTCGCCGTTTTCCTCTGCCACCTTAACTATCACAAGCTCACCCGAATCATCGAGCATTGCCTTGGGGTCCTCATAGGTGGGAAGCAGCGCCAAGTATCTGCCTGTATCGGTTTCGATAGCATCAAGCACCTCGAAATTATATTCCTTGCCATCATCATCGCTAAGGGTTATAAGGTCGGGGTTATAATCATCATTCTTTATATTATCCTGCATTTTAAAATTTCCTCCGAAAATTTTTATTCTTTATATATATTTTAACCCATAAGACTCTTTCAGTCAATAACATTATTTTGCCTAAAATTGCAAAGCAAATCACTAAAAATGCTTAATTTTTTTGCCAAAAGTCCTATTTTGCAAAAGAGTTAATAATTTTAAATAAAAGTTATTAACTTTTTCTTGACAAATTGTGTATAGTGCATTATAATAAAGATGACAAAAGAAGAAAGAGGTGACTCAGAAGTGAAGGAAACTCCACCTGCACACGAAGCAAAATTTTAGGAAAGAGGTGAGTC